>CAJQNH010000138.1 GCA_905479615.1 uncultured Eudoraea sp. | reverse complement strand
TCTATTTCGTTGATTTTCGTTCCAATTATTGATCTGCAGGGCTATTACAATACCAACGACAACTAATTGAATCTCGCCAATAGCATACCTCATGTATTTAAAAGGCTTGTTATCATTTGCGAGTTTTTTACGGATACGTCTAAAAAAATTAATCATAGGTTTTGCTTTAAATGCCAGCGCGGCAGGCTGGCCCATTCGCTAAAAACATTCACTGAATGTTTTTTTAACGCTCTGTCCTCTAAAGAAGTTGATCATAGATTACATTGGTTATTTGGCACACTTAACAGTTAAGTTTTAAGGATATGAAGGCATATTAGTATACATTTAAAGAGCTATAGCCAATATCAGGACTAGTATGAATAACTATAAACTCAAATAAATTATATTTTTTGTTAAAAATGATCTTTTATCCATGATATCCATCGTTTGTAGACATCCTTTCTATGTATTGGATCTTGTGGGAAATGGCCCGAAATTGGATAAGCTATAAATTTGACCTCTGTCCCATTGTCTTTTAGGTTGTGAAATAATTTATATGATTGAGAAACGGTAACTCTTTGGTCCAATGTATTAGAAAGAATTAAGGTTGGGGTTTTAATTTGATGTGCATAGGTTATTGGTGATTGCAAGCGATAATTTTCGGCATTATTATTTAGCCATGGCGAACCGCCAAGACCATAACCCGACCAAATATTCATGTCAGCCATACTATACCAGTCAAACCAGTCTGTAACAGCAGCTCCGGCAACTGCAGCTTTCCAACCTTGAAAATGAGACGTAAGCCAAACAGTCATGAAGCCACCATATGACCACCCAGATACAGCCATCTTATTTTCATCAATAAAACCTAATTTCTTTATGGCTTCTATTCCTGCCATCACATCTTTGCCTGGCCCTTCACCTGCATCGTTTATTACTGAACTTTGATAAGCTTTTCCTAAATTATCACTTCCCCTGTAGTTCGGTTGGAAAACAACCCAACCCTGTGCCGCAAAAGCCTGTGCGAAAAAATTAAAAGTTTCCAATGAAGCACCCATCGGTCCACCATGAATATATAACACCAATGGGTATTTTTTATTTGATGAAAAATCAGGTGGATAAGTGATTACCCCGTCTTCATAAAAGCCATCTTCTCCTTTCCAATTTATTGAGCTTACGTTACTTATTTTTAATTTAGAAATAGTGTCGTTGAAAGAAGTTATCTTTTCCGGAATGCTATTACTATCTTTCATGTAATACAATTCGGAGGGTTTCTGAGGGGTAGAACCAATAAATACAATTTCATCTGAAGATCCTATATCCATATTTCCAACTGAAGGCATTACTCCGTGTGTATCCAGCTTCTTATAAAGGCCATTTATTTGTCCCTTCCAAATACTTACTTTCGTGCCATCAGGTGCTCCAATAAGGAAGCTTTGGTCAGAGAACCAAATATGATTTGAAATGTCACGATCGATATCCAGTATTGCATCTTTATTTTTGATACCATTTTGATTTACAGAAAATAATCCATGGGGATTAAAGAATGGCTCTTCACCCAAAGATTTGCTATATAATATGCTAGATCCATCCTTGGAAAAAGATGGATTTAAGGGCACTCCGGGCCCGTCGTCCAGCACTGTGTTGTTCTTAGTTTCTATATCAATAAGTTGCAATGAACTGTTTAAGAATTCTGCTGAATGTGGTTTAGGCTGTGCTATATAAACTATTTTTTTGCTGTCATTTGACCACTTCATATTTCCTGAAAAAACATTGTAGCCAACTTTTCCAGAAGATAACTTATACGCATCTTTACCTTCATTGGAACAAATCCAAATATGGGCCGGTAATGAGGCTTCTTTCGCCAGATACCAATCATAGCCTACTTCAAAAGATTTGTTGTGCTTTTCAATTCCACTTTTCTGCACTAGAGAATCCTTTTGGACATAAGCAATAAACAGATCATTAGGACTTAATTTGTATTTAATGACTCCCATTTCACTATTCGTAAGTTGTTGAGCTTCTCCACCCCGAACCGGCAACTTAAAAAGCTGCATTTTTTTATTGTCCCCAATTGCTAAGAAAGTTATGTAACTTCCATTAGAAGACCATTCTGGTTGACGTACGGAAGGTCTATTATGTGTTAGTGGTTTAGCTTCCCTGGTTTCTTTATCAACCAACCACAGGGTATTGACATATTTATTTTCTTTAATGTCAGCTTTTCTGTTAATTAGTAAAATTTTTCTTCCGTCCGGGCTCATCTTTGGGCTCCTCAAACTGACTAACAAGTCATAATGGTCTAGTGTAATATTAGGCGACTGGGCCGAAACTTTGTGAAGTTTTGAAGCGAAAAAAAATAGTGATAATAGTACTATTAATCGGCCAGTAAGTTTTAAGTTTTTCATTTGAAGATGATTAAAATTTAGTCATAGCTACTAACGTTTGGTGTATGGTGTCGTAACATCCCATAGGGTGCTATGAACTATACACATTGTTGTATGCCGTTTTTATTTTTCTATCGCGACATTGCGACAATTCATGTGTTGCATGTGTTTGGCGATAGTCTTTTTTTAATTTCCCTTCTGCCAATTGCCTCTAACACCCCGCTAAACGCAGTGACGTCATGGGTTTTAAATTGTTGTGTATCGAAGATAAATATAAGATTTTATAGACGGAAAAACATTTGCATCCACTGTGTTGCTTTATAATGACGTTCCAATGGGGATAGTAAGTGAATTATTAGGGCATTCCAGTATCAAGATAAGCCAGGAATACTATGGAAAGAAAAGTTGGAGAAATTCATGGTATAGTATTTCATCAAAACAGCAAAAGAGCCTTTAGAAAGCTCTCGTGCTGAGGATGGACTATTTGCAGCCGTGGGAATTCTCTGGTCCATGAGCGAAGTGAACTAAAACAGCCTGCCGGCCGAAACGTAGTGAAGGTTGGCGTACCTACCGAAACTTTGTGAAGACGGGCCTGTACTCCCGCAATCCTAATAGAGGAGGGCCTGTTCGTCCGAAGTAAAACGAAGGAGTGAGTGGGGCCACACCTAAAACGGCTAATACATTGAAAAAAAGATGGTTGCGAGCTCTTATTATTCTGCTATGGATTCATAACCTCAGCTCTAAAATTTATGGAACCATCTGTTAAGATTAATCCCTTATCAGATGCTGTTATTTTTAAATCTTGCATGCCACCATTTTGATGACCATTGATGAAAAATTCATTTTCACTTATAGGTATTAATTTCACAGTATTGATATGATTTGTTTTAACGGAATCATCCATAAACATTCCTTGTATTTTATGATCGGTATTAAGGCTTAATACGATTCCGACATCAACTGTTTCAAAATGAAATCTGATATGAACATTTTTCACATCATCACCATCAATTTTAAAGATATTATATGAAATAAATTTGCCAGCATGCTGTAAAAAATTGCGCCACATTCCTTTTAATTGCCCTAAACCTTCTTCTGTGCCTAAAAATCCTTTCATGTCATCATTGGCGTAATTTATAAGTCCTTCAAAATTTTGAGTACTCATTGCATTCGCAAAAAATAATGCAGTTTCACTAAAGGCATCATTTTCATTTGTATTTCTTGAAAATGTATATGTAAAAACGGACCAAGGTTCATTATCTGCTGTTTCTAATGTATATGTGTTCCCTTCCTTTTTAAGGAGAAGAGAGTGTTTATCATCTAATTGATATTCTTTAGTGATATTAACTATACTTGTGTTTTTAATCTTTTTTGGTATTGGTAAAATTTCTATGCTTTTACCTTGAAAAAGTGAAATTATTTTATCAGTAATTTCGGGAACAAAAGTAACTTCACCTTGAAATTCATCAATTACAGGATTTACAGATGTAGCATTAGATAGAATGATTATTTTAATGTTTTCTTCTGGCAAGGAACCCATCACAGAAGCATAACCAGGAAGTAACCCATTATTGTAAATCCATTTTTCACCTCCTTTATGGCCAATAACCCAGCCCAGGCCAGATACCATTTCATTAACTCCCATTTCTTGTGAAGAGGTGTATAGTTTATTCCTGTATTCTGATTTTAATAATGTCCCGTTATCTAAAGCTTGCATAAATTTAAATAAATCGACAGTGGTCGAATTCATGTCAGCCGCACCTTTAAGCCAGGATGGGTGGAAAGATGAATTAAGGTTTTGAATTTTATTCATTCCTAAACCTAAATATGGTTGCGTTTTTTGGTTTAAAGGCTTAAAGGATGCTATAGCTGTATTTTTCAGGTCAGAAGGTTTAAAAACTGCTTGTTCCATAAAGTCAGCATAAGACTGTCCGCTTATTTTCTCAATGATATTTGCTAAAAGTAAGTACCCGAAATTATTATAGTCGTAAGCTGTTCCTGGTTCAAATTTTAATTTGGAATCTTTAAATTTTTCCAAAAGTTCGTCAAAAGTTATGGGAGTTTCTTCTGGCATAAGTCCATTTCCATTATCATCTGTTCTGCCTATATTGGCCTCTATGCCAGAACTGTTATTTAGTAAATGTTGTATTGTTATCTCTTTTGAAAAGTCTGGCATAAAATCCGGGAAATAAGTCGAAATAGGAGTATCCAATGTCAAATTACCATCTTCAACTAATTTCATTACTCCAACCGCTGTCAATGATTTTGTGAGTGAGGCAATACTGAATATTGATTTTTCAGTATTTTTTTTATGCTCGTCTACATTAGCATACCCGAAACTTTTTTGATAAATGATGTGATCGTCTTTACTAATTAAAACACTCCCAACGAAGCGGTTGTAATAAGAATAACTTTCAAATAAGCCGTCAATATTATTTTTTAATTCCTTGTTGGAGGTTGATTGTCCAAAGGAATTAATTCCTAAGATTAATGCGATGAATACTACAACTGCTTTTTTCATTTTTATATGATTTAATAATTAATTTGAAGTAATATTAGAATGTTTGAAGGACACCAAAAAAAGAATGTGATCGTTGCCTGCTTTGCCGTGATAGACACCCATAATTATGTGAAAAAAGGCGAACTTCACAGTATTATGGTATTTGGTCCCTATAATGGTATCTTTCACAACTTGAATATTTTTAAGTTATTTTAATTCCTTTTCTTGACTAAGAAACAATTCAGTATGAAAAAATATGTAGAACCAATAATTCATATTTTAGTATGGGTAATAGGGTACTGTCTAATTTTAAACTATACATCTACTATAGGGGATTTCAGAAAAGATAAAGGCCCTTATTGGGTTGCCCTCTTTTTTGGCATGCTTATGAATCAGACCGTTTTTTATACAACCGCATTTTTTTTGGTTCCAAAACTATTGCGGTTAAAAAAAATCAGGGTATTAATTTTTTCTTTATTAGGGGGTTTTGTACTGATTAATTTATTTGAAAGTATTATAGATTATAGGTATTTGGCAGTTTTTTTCTCTACTGAGAGTGAGTCTTTCACAGTATATTTACTTTACAATTCAGTTGTTAGTTTCTTTATTTTATTGGTTGCTTTGTCTTATTCGCTGGTTAAATATTGGATACAAAATGAAAAACTTAAAAGAATATTACTTGAAGAAAAGCTTTCCACAGAAATGGCTTTTCTGAAGACTCAAATAAATCCTCACTTTTTGTTTAATGTGCTCAATAGTTTTTATGCAAAGGCATTAAAAAACAATGTGCCCGAATTGGGAGATGGCATTGCAAAATTAGCAGAATTAATGCGCTATATGGTGTATGAAACGAATGAAGACAAAGTAGCACTTGAAAAAGAAATTCATCACCTTAAAAATTTTATTCAGGTATATCAGTTGCGAATTGCTGAAGACGATGACGTGACAATAAATTTTGTTGTTAAAGGAACTGTAAATACTGTTAAAATAAGTCCAATGTTGCTAATTCCTTTTGTTGAAAACGCAGTTAAACATGGAATTGATCCTAAAACAAAATCAATAATCAATATTTCGATAAAGGTGGAACAAAAAAAGTTATATTTTGAAGTAACAAATACCATACATCAAGGAGTTTATGGTTTAGGCGATGGGTCCTCTGGCTTTGGACTCGCCAATTTAAAAAAGAGACTCTCCATTTTATATCCGAACAGGTATACGTTGGACACAAAAGAGGAAAATGGATATTATATATCTTTACTTATTCTGCAACTTGATTAGGAATACTTATGAACTGTGTTATAATTGATGATGAACCCGCTGCTATTGACGTGCTTAAATTTCATTTAAGTAGCATACCATTTGTGGTGTTAAAGAAAACGTTTAGAGATCCTTTGGATGCGCTGGAATATCTGCCTCAGCATAAAATTGATCTTATTTTCTTAGATATAAATATGCCAAAATTATCGGGGATTAGCTTCCCTAAGTTTTTGCAAAATCCACCACTTATCATATTTACTACAGCGTATTCAGAATATGCCTTGGAAAGTTATAACCTTAAAGCAGTTGACTATCTATTAAAACCCATAGAATTTGACAGACTGCTTCAGGCAGTTATGAAAGTAAAACAGCTTTTAGAAAAAAATAGTACAATAGCAACGGTAAGTTCTGAAAAGCCGGCTGATATTTCTGAACAAACAGTTTTTATTAAAAGTGGATCAGAATTTCATCAGTTGTTTATTCACAATATAAAATACGTTGAAAGTGATGGCAATTATGTGACTTTCCATACCGACAAACGACCTGTTTTGGCTCGTTATAAAATATCTGAAGTCTTAGAATTACTTCCAAAAGAGTATTTTACAAGAATACATAGATCCTATATTATAGCTTTAAAACATATAGAAACAGTCAAAAAACACGCTGTAGTTATTGACGCTAAGGAGATCCCTATAAGTAGCAATTATAAAGAAGGATTTATTGCTATGATAGAAGACATGGGTAAGAAAAGAGACAATAAAACCAGTACGCGCTAATCATACCCCATCCGATCTCTTATCGTACCATCTGCTCTGTGCACAATAACATCAGCCTTATATTTTTTAGCCAGTTGTTTTGCTTTACGAATGGCCGTA
>CAJQNH010000137.1 GCA_905479615.1 uncultured Eudoraea sp. | reverse complement strand
CCAAAATATCTGGGATTTGAAAGGATTAGTCTAAGAGATCTCATAAATTGCCTTTTAATAAAGGCCAAAAATATACAATCATTTGATAAACAATGTGGTTACTTCTAAACGGTTATTATCAGGATCCAGCGCCTCAAATTCATAATATCCATCACCCGTTTTTCTTGGACCACTTATGACTTCATATCCGTCTTTTTTCAACTCTGCAGCCTTTTCATCAACTTCAGACATACTGTCTACACCAAAGGCTAAATGAATGATTCCCAGATGCTGTTTCCCTATTGTATCATTTCTGTTTTCTGGTATTTCGGGCATATACATAAGTTCTAATCTTGCACCAGAATCAAAAGTTAGAAAGTAACTCTGAAACCCTTTGGCACGATTATAATATAGGGTATTGGCCTTACCTCCAAAATAGCTGACATAGAAATCCTTAAGCGATTCCAGCTTTTTTGTCCATATGGCTACATGCTCTAATTTCATTGGATTACATTAAAATACATGGAAAAATATCTCCAAACTACCATTATAGAGTTCTATGAATTCAGGTCTTAGCATTTATATTCTTACTCAATATTCCTTTTTTCAATATTTGTCCGAAGTTAAACATATCTTCATAACTGCAATAAAATGGTGCCGGAGCAAGTCTTATGACATTTGGCTCCCGCCAATCGGCAATCACCCCATTTTCCATTAAATAATCAAATAAGGATCTACCCTCGCCATGGAGCAGTACGGATAATTGACACCCTCTTTCACTAGGTGTAATAATTTCAAAACTGCTATCCACTTCATTGTCAATCTCGTGCAGGACAAATTCAAGATACGAAACAATTTTATTTCGTTTTTCAATCAAAGCATTCATTCCTACTTCTTCAAAGAGGCTTAAAGAAGCGAGATATGGCGCCAGTGCTAATACCGGAGGGTTACTCAACTGCCATGCATCTGCCGTAGCAATAGGTTCAAATTCTTGTTTCATTAAAAAACGAGTTTCCTTTTTGGTACCCCACCAACCCTCAAATCTTGTAATTTGATCCTGATCCAGATGCCTTTCGTGAATAAAAACTCCGGAGGCATTCCCCGGCCCGCTGTTCATATATTTATAGCTACACCAAGCTGCAAAATCACAGCCCCAATCGTGTAGTTTTAATTCTATATTCCCCGCGGCATGAGCAAGATCCCATCCCACGTTAGCACCAACAGCTTTACCGGCACTGGTTATGGTTTTCATATCAAAGACCTGACCATTATAATAATTTACGCCCCCCAGCAGTACCAATGCCAACTCATCTCCTATTTCATTAATTTTTTCAACAATGTCTTCGGTATGCCAGTGATGTTCACCCGGCCGCTTACGCACTTCAACTATAGCATCTTTTGGATCAAAGCCATGAAAACGCACCTGACTTTGAAGCATATACTGATCTGATGGAAAAGCTTTCTCTTCACATAATATTTTGTAGCGCTTTTTTTCAGGCCTGTAAAAAGAAACCATTAAAAGATGCAGATTTACTGTAAGGGTATTCATAACAGACACTTCCTCAGGTTTAGCTCCAACTATCTTAGCTAATGGTTTTGCTAATCTTTCATGGTAATCCCACCAGGGTTTCTTTGAATGAAAGTGACCTTCTACGGCTAAATTCTTCCAATCTTCCATTACCTCATCCACAAAATCTTGTGAATTTTTAGGTTGAAGGCCCAAAGAATTCCCCGTAAAATAAATTACATTTTTGCCATTTAATTGTGGAAAGAAAAACTTATTCCTGAAATTTTTAAGAGGGTCATTAATATCCAATTCCCTGGCGTAGGACAATGTATTTTGAAATGGCATGGCTAATTTTTAATCAAAAATACAATATCCATATAAAAGACAGCACTGATTAAATTATCTATTCCCTGCTTAGTCCTCGGGTATTCTCATTTCTATAATATGACTTACAAATCCTGCTTTCTCATAGGCCTTTATAGCAGGAATATTATCTGAGTATACGGTAAGACGCATTTCTTTAAATCCTTTTG
This sequence comes from uncultured Eudoraea sp., assembly GCA_905479615.1. Classification (GTDB taxonomy): domain Bacteria; phylum Bacteroidota; class Bacteroidia; order Flavobacteriales; family Flavobacteriaceae; genus Eudoraea. The sequence goes on along the minus strand of CAJQNH010000137.1, from coordinate 7,082 downwards.
TTTGTGCCCATGTCCTAAGGGACTCCAAAATCATTTTATTAATTCCCATACCCCGATATTCAGGAAGGGTATACATAAAGCCGAAATTGACATACTCTTTATGATTTAAGTAAGGTCTTGCTCTTCTGATAACCGCGGTACCGCAACTAACTATAGTGCTATTTAACTCTGCGACAATAACAGCCACTTCATTGTCCAAAATCATCCCTTTTAAATCATAGTAACATACAGGGTCCTTTCGTATGGTTTTATTAAATGGCCTTTCTGCCTTAATCAACTCTTGTTCAAAAGCTAAAAGAACATCCAAATCGGATAATGTAGCCGTCCTGATGGTTATTTCATCCATGCATATAGCGGTTATTTTTAAGCCTAAGATAGTATATAAATCCATATTTTTGCCAAAAAGGATTTATGCATTTTCTTCCGGAGGCTCTAGAAAACTATATTTCACTTCATTCTCAAAATGAGCCCGATATTCTGCGTGAATTAACCCGTGAGACACATTTAAAGGTAGTGCAACCCAGAATGATTACAGGTCATTATCAGGGCAGGGTTCTTAGTATGCTTTCTAAGTTGATTCAACCCGGTAGAATTTTGGAAATTGGCACATACACGGGATATTCAGCAATATGCCTTGCAGAAGGGTTGACAAATGATGGGTTATTGCATACTATAGACATCAATGAAGAACTTTCGGAGATACAGCGCAAATTTTTTGACTTTAGTGAATTTGGTGATAAAATAATACAACATACCGGTGATGCATTAAAAATTATTCCTGAATTAGACCAGGTTTTTGATCTGGTCTTTATTGACGCCGAAAAGAAGATGTATGATGCCTATTTCGAAGCTGTTATTGAAAAGACAAGACCGGGAAGTATCATATTAACAGACAATGTCCTCTGGTCTGGCAAAGTTGTTGAACCCCTGGATAAAAAAGATATGGTAACCCGGAATCTTCTGGCATACAATAAAAAACTAAAAAACGATCCAAGAGTGGAAACGGTTATATTGTCTATCAGAGATGGACTTACACTATGTAGGGTTCTATAAACCTACGATAAAACAGGAAAACCAGAAAGCCCAAAAGAATGCCTATTAGTGCACCGGTAATAATATCTAAAGGGTAATGCACCCCCACATAAATTCTACTATAGGCAAATAAAAGAGGCCAAATAAAAAGCAGCCAAATAATTGAAACCTTTTTCCTGAGAAATAAAAAAGATATCGTAGTTAATGAGAAGGAAGAGGAAGCATGGCCTGAAAAGAAACTATACCCAGGTGCATTATTTAAAACTCTGATAATAGCGTTTATTTCTTGGTCATTATTAGGCCTGAGTCGTTCAAAATAAGTCTTGGTTATATCGGTAAGACCTAAAACACATATTAACAACAGGACTATTGTACATGTAATGAAAAGGGCTTCTTTTTTAGGGTATTTCAGGAAAATTAGTATGAAAAGTAAAATATAAAGGGGAATCCAGGAATAGATATTGGTAGCTACAACCCAAAATAAATCAAAACCTTCTGTTCCCAGACTATTTAAATATAAGAATGTACTCTTATCCCATTCCAGAAGCTGTTTGAGCATAGCTCCACTTATTTGCGCTTAATTGTACCGGTTACGTCGTCAACATTTTTCTTTACTTTCTCAATTTCACTTTTTATATCGTCTGTAAAACTGGTGTCAATTCCCTGTTTTTCTGCGCTTTTTTGAATTTCCTTCTTTATATCATCCGTGGCATCTCTTAATTGCCTCATCCCTTTACCCAGTCCTTTGGCTATTCCTGGAATTTTATCAGCCCCAAATACCATTACCACAATAAACATGATAAAAAATATTTCTCCTCCACTTATAAATAAAACTACGGTCGCAAGCATATTACAAATATAATGAAGTTTAGGTTTCAAATAAAAAAAGTCCTGATGTACTACATCAGGACTATAAAATTTTTCCGGGAGGAATTATTACTTTCCTTTTATATCTTGTTTAAACTGTTCAAATTCAGATCTCTGTTCTTTTTTAGGCCAGGAGTTGTTACTTGAATCAATATCTGCAGTTTCGGATTTTGGGTCTACAACAATTCCAACAAGTTCTTTTTCAGAAGAAATAACTCGTTTAAATTCCTGATCATTTTTCCTCCAAATTTGCGGGGGATAGGTGACATTTTCTATAGAACCATCGGCATAAGTATATTCAACTATTATTGGCATTGGTATCCCTCCGGGTTTATTAAAAACAACCTCATAGAAATACTTTGGTTCTTCAACCTGAGAACGCTCCTGGGCAGTCATATTATCCATCATATATTCCTTCAAGGTTTGTGAAGTTTCTATAGGCGCTCTACCCTTAAGTCCTTCTTCAAAATCCTCACTCTGTTCGTCCACAAGGTATACCAATGGAGGAAAGCTCGCTTCTGTGAGACCTCTCGAAATCATATAATCCTTCATTTTTTTTGATGGCTTATCGCTGACATAATATTTTTTCACTCCTTTAACACCAATATCCACATAATCGGTGGTATAAAACCAGCTTCTCCAATACCAGTCAAGATCTACTGCCGAGGCATCTTCCATGGTCCGAAAGAAATCCTCAGGAGTAGGATGTTTAAATTTCCACCTTTGTGAATAGGTCTTGAAGGCATGATCGAATAATTCTTTGCCCATTATAGTTTCGCGCAGAATATTTAAAGCCGTAGCAGGTTTACCATAAGCATTAGGCCCCAATTGGTATACATTTTCCGGATTAGACATTATGGGTGATATTGTAGATTGATCCCCACTCATATAAGGCACTATCTTTGAAGGAGCTCCCCTTTTGGATGGATAAGCTTTATTTGGGGCGATAACTTCAGGGAATTCATCTCCAAATTCCTGTTCAGCTATGTACTGCATAAAGGTATCAAGACCTTCGTCCATCCATCCCCACTGACGTTCATCGGAATTGACGATCATGGGGAAAAAATTATGTCCAACCTCATGAATAATAACGCTTATCATCCCAAATTTGACACGGTCTGAATAGCTTCCGTTTTCGTCTGGCCTCCCATAATTCCAGCAAATCATAGGATATTCCATTCCCTGATTTTTGGCATGTACAGAAATTGCTTTATGGTACGGATAATCAAAAGTATGCGCTGAATATGATTTTAAAGTACTGGCAACAGCCCTGGTAGAGAATTCTTCCCATAGCGGATTTCCTTCCTTGGGATATAAGGAAACAGCCATTACATCTTTGTTCCCAACTTTAACGGCTTGCATGTCCCAAATAAATTTTCTGGAAGTGGCAAATCCAAAATCCCTGACATTCTGAGCCTTAAATTTCCAGGTCTTTTTATCTTCGGAAAATCCTTTTTCAGCATTCTCCGCCTCCTGTTGGGTCACAATCAAAACCGGCTTGTCATAAGACTTTTTGGCCTGCTCATATCGCTGCATCATTTCCTTTGAAAATACTTCTTTCCTGTTAGTTAATTCACCGGTAGCATCTAAGATATGATCTGCTGGTACGGTGATATTTACCTCATAATCCCCAAAAGGCAGGGCAAACTCTCCCTTACCCCAGAATTGATAATTCTGCCATCCCTCCACATCGCTATAAACAGCCATCCTTGGGAAAAATTGGGCAATCACATAAGACCTGTTCCCGTCTTCGGCAAAGTACTCGTAACCAGATCTGGCGCGGTCTATGGTATGATCAGGAATATTATACCACCACTTTATTGAAAATGAAACCTGGCTTCCGCTTTTAAGTACCTGCGGAAGATCAATCCGCATCATTGTTTGATTTATAGTATATGGTAAACTTTTACCATTGGCGTCTTTGATAAATTCAATATTAAAACCTCCTTCAAAAGGTTTTTGCATAAGTTTCTCTACAAATTTTTCCGAACTGTAGGCAATGGATAGTCCACTTTCATTTCTCAACGGAGCCTTTGAATCTTTAGCTCTTACGTTCTGATCTAATTGAAGCCAGAGATATTCTAAATCATCCGGTGAATTATTGAAATAAGTAATGGTTTCTTCACCATAAATTTTGGCATTCTTATCGTCTAATTTAAGATCTATCTTATAATCTGCCTGTTGCTGATAATAATCAGGACCCGGAGTTCCGGAAGCAGACCTGTATGTATTTGGCGTTGCAAATTCCTCGTAGAGCTGTTTAAATTTACTTTGATTGGAATGACCGGGTTCTCTTTCTTTTTTAATTTCCTGCTGTGTAAAACCCAAAGTAACAGTCAAACACAATAAGAATGTGAGGGAACAATTTAATTTCTTCATGTAGTTGAATTCTTATTAGAGTTGGCGAATTTAGAATTTTTCAACTAATTGCAGTTCAAAATGTTACAAGTTTAACATTCCTTTATTATTTCCCTTTACCAATACAAAACTTTTCTTTTTACCGTTAACTCTAAAATGGACTATATTCTGTTGTTCTTCAAACATATCTGTAAGTATATCATTTTCAACTTCGATAGTCTTAAGTTTAGGCAAATCAATGTCCTCAATTTCCAGGTAACAAACAATTAAATCATTATCGTATTTCTTTCCCAAAAACAAAAAAGCCCTCTCTTTTCCATCTGCCTTAAAAACCAATTTAGATCTCATATATTTTTCAACATAAAAGTTTGTCTCTTTAGATTCCTTCTCAGTAGCCAATTGCAGTTCAACACCATAGCGTTCTTCCAGCACATTTTCCAGGTCATCAATAAAAATACGGCTGGTAATTTGAAGAGAGTTATCCTCTTCTGAATATTGAATATTGGTTACGCTCACGTAAAACTTATGCATAAGTGTAAATGCAAAAAGAGGTACTAGAATTAATATGACACTATATCGTAAAAGAAGTGTTTTAAGTAGTTTCATAATTTAATTTTTGCAAGATTCGTGCCATGGGTAAAAATTACTCTTCTTCGCCCTCATTTAAATAGGCAGTGCTGCGCAATTTAAGGAACTCCCAGATTTTAAGTTTATCGTGACTGTCTACTACAGCACTAAAATCAGTATCCACTTCGCAAAAATACATGAAGTCCTCTATTTTGTTCTCTGGTATTTTTAGATACTTCACAAACAAAGAATCGGCATAATACTCCCTCACCCTAATTGTGCGAGCATATTTTTCTTGCGAAGCCAATACTCTTTTTAGGTATTTTGTTCTTCCGGAAATGGCATTCATAATAGGGTTCAAAGGTACTAATCCACCTCCTGTGGTTGCTTCATTAAGCTTACGTTCCGCCTGGGTTATTGGTTTTACGTAGGCATTGGGCAGTCCTAAGGTAGATGCCACATAAACTTTTTCTGTATTTAAACTATTCATATCCCTGCTAAGGTCTCCTGAGAGGCTATAAGGCCGGACGACCACTTCATCCAATTCATTAATAAATTCCTCTAATGGTACATTTATAGAACTGCTTTCCAGCATTGCTCTGGACACCACCAGGGTCTTGCGTTTAAACTGAACTGCAGAAAACAAGATGGTGTCATTAAGTTTAGCAGAAATTGAAAAAAAACCCTCTGCATCGGTAATAGTCGCTCTATTGGCAGAGGTATTCATAACATGAACATCGGAAACACCTTTATTTACATTGGTGACTTTTCCTTCTAACTTGAAAAAAAAAGATTGTGCAGAAGCATTTATTACAACCAGAAAAAAAATCAGGAAAAATTTCTTATTCCTCGGCATTCATCTGTTTTAAAAAAATATTACTTTGAGTCACCAGAAAATCAATGAGTTCAAATTCATTGTCTTTTTGCATTAAGGAGCGAGGGGGTATTTTTTCATCACAATAGATCAAAAAGGCGTCTATCTGATCCTGAGGTATGTTCAGATCTATCACAAAAAATTCATCGTCATAAACCAAACGCAATACTTCGCTAACTTTTAATGGTTTTTTATCCTCAGCAGTTTCATCCTTTTTGGTATTCACCAGGGCCTTAAATATGTTTACAAAATTAATCCCATCTGTCATTATACCCCGCGTTATTTTGTCATTGGCAATATTTACAACTTCGGTGGTCTGGTCGGTCTCATATTCAAACTTTTTAAATTCTTCATTTTGCAGTTCGAGGAATTTCTTTTGATTCTCCGGACTCACCACAACTTCATCAAGTTGAGTTACCTTCTCGTTAACCTCGACCACCAGACGGTTATTATCCAATATTTTCTGAGTTATTTTTACAACTTCAATTTGATAGTTTATAGAAGTAAAAACTATTTCATCATCTAGTTTTACCCTGATAGAGAATTCACCATTATCATTTGTTATGGTTGCCCTTTGAGAAGTACTATTAATTACATTTTCATTGGGAACGTTTACATTTCTGTAAAGGACCTTACCACGTAGAATAATTCGCTCATCGCCCTGAGAAGTAGCTATAGCTATACAAAATAGTGATAAAATAAAAAGTAGTTTAAACTTCATAGGTAACTGTGCTTGTTTAAAGAATGCTCTAATTTATAAAGAAAATGTATGTTCTTGTCATAAAAAAATCTGGCGCCATTAAACTTTTGTTAATTTCTTCACGCTCAGCCTAAAAATCAAAGCCTGATTTGCATAATAAATGCAGTCATATCAGATAAATTGGATCGTTTTACCATACAACTCATCCTTTTACCCTATAATCAAGTATTTTGGAGTATAAAGTTAGCTAAATGTGGATATAATTCTATTTTTGTTAGTCCCCAATGTACGAGAATATTAAAGAGATTTATATCTAATGTACCTTAACAATTTTATTGTCTTTAAAAGTATGGTAAAATGGTCAAAACAAAACATTTAAGGTAACCTAAAACATGCCAAAATGAAAATGAAATTCCTTATAGCCCTGGTAAGTTTTTCCCTTTGCAGCGTTCTTTCAGCTCAGATTAAAATTGGTGATAATCCGCAAAATATTGACGCATCCTCTGTTTTGGAGTTGGAAAGTTCAAACAGGGTATTGGTCATTACAAGAATTAACACCTCTCAAATGAACAGCATTGTGCCTTCCCAGGGTGCTATTATCTATAACACAGACGAGCAATGTTTATACTTTTACGACGGTGCTGCCTGGTTAAATATGTGCGAGACCTTTGGGCTCACATTTAC
>CAJQNH010000136.1 GCA_905479615.1 uncultured Eudoraea sp. | reverse complement strand
CATCTAGGTTATTAAATTTGGTGTAACGCGCATGATCCACATTTTATCATCATATGCGTCATTAAGTTTTGAGTAGTAAGATATGAGGGCATTGTTCCAGGACTCATGTCGCTTTAAATAAACATACCGATAGTTATTTTCGGGATTTATAAAGTAACTGGCACTAAGCCCCTGAGAGTTTAATAATTTTACGAATCGATTGGCATTTTTTGGGTTTGCGAAGACATTAGCTATAATATAATAACCGGAGCCAACACCATTAATAAATTGACTTTTCGACTTGGGTTCGCTACCTGTTACATTATCTCTTACAACAACATTCTTTTGAAGAACATCTGTTTCATATTCGGAGGATTTCTCACGAATTTTAGTTGAATTCTCGGCATAGGCCTCGTTGGTATATCGATTATCAACATTCATTACCCATAGTTCGCCCTTATAGGCTCCGTTTAATCCGGATTTGTGGGCGGCCAATGCCTCTTTCCAGGTATCGTATCTCTTTAGATAAACGTATTTTAAGCCGTTCTTAGGATTGTCAATGTAATCAGCTTCTAAGCCCTGATTATTAAGATTATCCATGAATTTGTTCATATAATGCCCGCCTTTGTAGACATTGGCAACTATATAGTATCCATTTTCCACACCATCGAGGTCTCTGAATTTTTGGCCTTTAACATTGTTTCGTTTGGCTTCCTGAATAAAGACATCTGCCTGAGTTTTTTTCCTGACTAAAGGCTTATACTCCGTAGGCCTTGGCTTCTCAACATTTTCAGCAAGCGCTGTTTTGTCATTATTAATGAAATACATTTCCCTGGCTTTTTCTTCCAGATCAGGGCGATCCCCATTGGTTTCATTACGCACCATACGCATAACCATCTCAAATCTTCTTTCAAGATCTTTCTCGCGATTTGTCTCCATGGAATCTTGCCTGAAAATGAGTTCAGCAAGGATTGCATCATTTTCTACCAGTCGGCGTTTTAGTTCTGTAATCTCTTCGTCATCGGAAGCAAGGGATTCTTCTATTGCTTCTTGTTCTTCTTCAAGATCTGCATCTGCCACTGCTTCTTCACTTTCTTCTAACATCACCCTATCTTCTGTAAGATTAGGCGTGAAAGAGTAAGCAAAGGAAATTTCATGGGTAGTACCAAAGTTGTCAAAACTATTGGATAGGCCTTTCTCCATGGTATACCCAAGAGAAAGTCTTTTTCCAAGGTTAAAGCCAATACCTGCAGAAGCTCCGTAAAAACTGTCATACCCGGCCTGTACCCAGCCTAGTTTAGGTAAGTCAAAAATAATATTACCACCTAAAACAATATCCTCCTGGCCAACTTGTCTAACACGAGCTAGCGGCATCAAACGCGAATTCTCAAATATTCCCGCGTTATTTTCCAGCTTATATGTATACTGTAAATGCGCTGAGAAGGTTTTGTCTTTAAAGTCTGTAACAGATTCACTCGTTTTCAGATTATATTCCAGAAGGTTTTCTGCAAAAACCCCAAAATCGAACTGGTCATATGAAATATTAAATCCGGGTTGAAAGGAAAGCAGAGAGCTATCCTGAAAACCACTAAGTAGCGGATCGAGTTCTATAGGGTTAGCCCTGTTTTGATCCAGGCCACTGCTGTAATAGGATAAATTGGCCCCAAAGGTGAAATTACTTTTATCACTTAATTTTACACCATAGGCATAATTTGCCAATATTCCGTAGTTGCTAACAACCCCTTCCCGCTGGGTATATAAACTCAATCCCAGTCCGGATCTATCGTCAATTCTACCACTGTAACTTAGGAAATATAGCTGGTTATTATCATCAAAAGATACCGATTGGTTTCTGTGTAAAAGATTAATATATGACAAGTCTTCACGAACTGTTGAGAAAGTCGGATTTATAAGAAATCTGTTAAACTTTAACAGGTTCTGTGAGGGCACATCATAAGAGATAAAAGGATTATCTTCCTGGGCGCCTACTTTGGTAAGCGCCACAATGAATAGCAACAGATATACTAATTTTAGTTTCATTTTACTTATTAACGAATGATGGTTATTGTGCCTTGTTTTAAAACCTCATTGGTGTCTTTAATTTTATAGAAAAAGACCATGTTTTGCTTGGCAAAAGTCATTGAAGTTTCGGGCCAGTTATTTTGATAATTGAATTCATTTAATACTTCCTTACCTGCGCTATTGAAAATGATTACATTCACTTCAGCCTTATTGGAGTAGGAATTGGGCAATATCCATTGATCATTTATTCCGTCTCCATTGACAGTTATAACATTCGGTATTTTAAAATTGTCAAGATATTCTACAGTTACATTCTTGCTTACTTCACAATTCCCTATAGTCGCTATAAGAACATAGGAACCTTCTTCTGTAAATGTTACGGAAGAAGAAGTGCTCAATTCTGTATTATTAGAATCGTACCACCTGTAAGAGTCACCACCACTTGCGGTAACTGTTCTTGAGCTACTTTCCGGAAACACAATTGTTCCTGAAGGGTCAAGAGTTATCAATTCGGGATCCAGACCAGATATAACAATTTCATTAGAAGGAAGCGGACACCCGTTTCTATCTAATATTAATTGGTATGTTCCTGGCTCTGTAACCGTCAGCGCTATATCGGTACTATTTAGATTTACACCATCTCTGAACCAATCAAAAGATTCACCTACTAAGTTAGTAGAGGTGTTTATTGTTATCGGTTCTGAAGGCCCACAGCTAATAAGCCCTGTGCTGTTAATAGTTAAAGTCTCATTTACCAAAAGCTGAACCGCCAGGGAGTTTGAAGTTGCATTATAGGTTGTAATAGTACCGTCTACTTCATAACTGCCATTTTCAGTAATATCAGTTAAACTTATACTTGCTGAGGTTTCACCGCTTAAGGGATTACCATCTTTTTTCCATTGGTATGTAAGTCCGGAAATTAGGGAAGCCGTTACATCAGTAGCCCCTCCACCCGAATCTATAGCATTTATGGTAGTTACATCCAGGACAATACTGTTGTTGGCACAAGCCGCATAAGTGGATGCATAATCAATTATGATCTCAAAAGAAGCCGGAGTTACTACCGTAGTAGTTTCAGAATCTATAGAGGTTGAAGAACAAGGTCCTCCGCTTAAGGAAACCCGCGCAAAATATAAACCGGTTTCTGTTTCACTTACCGACAAGCTGTTACTTGTGGCGCCCGCTATGGGACTACCATCTTTATACCATTGATAGGATGGCGAAGAAGCGTCAGTAGTAACGCTTAATGTTTCGTTTTGTCCGGGTAAAACTACCACGTTGGCAGGATTATCCCTGGTTACCGTAAAATTCCCGGCATTAGTAATGGTTACGGCTGTAGATCTTTCTACGCAAGCTCCGGGACCAAAAATTTCAACTTGATAATCACCTTCAAACCCGGGCGCAGTTGCATCTACAGAAAAAATATAATTATCAGATGAAGGAATGGCCGCACCATCTTTAAACCAGGCATACGTTAAACTGGCATTATTTATGTTTGCTTCCAGATTTTCAGTTTCACCAGCACACAAATCGGTTTTAGTTGGAGTGTTAATAGCTATTCCTAAGCTGGCCCCTGTGGTTACATCAATAATGTTTGAAAGGGTATTACCAGAACCGGAGCACGCGCCATAATCAATTTCTACATTGTACATTCCTGCCTGTGAAACTGTTATTGATTCGCCTTTTTCCGCCAAAGGAGATCCGCTTCTATACCAGTTATACTGATAGGTATTTGCATTAGGAAGATTATATACCTCCAGGGTAATAGAGTTCCCATTGCAGACTTCAGCTGTACCGTCTCCAAAGTCGGCATTGCCTTGTTGTCTGACAGTAAGACCGGAATTTATATCAATAAAATACATTGGATATGCGGCAGATGCGGCACCAATAACAGCCGGACTTGTACTTCTAACTCTCATTTTATAGCCTTCACCCCTTGTATCTGCCGGAAGTGAAAATTGAATATAGAAGTCAAAATTTGTATTTTTTGTAGCATCTCGGGCAAGTTCTACCGGACTTGCAAAACTCCCGCTTGCATCTGAAAGCTCAAGAATAAATTCATTATCGCCGTTAACTAATGGAGGACTCCATGTGAAATTAACCCAGTAATCATTAAAAGAACCGGAAGCACAAGCCTTATCCCAGGGAGAACTTCCGGGAGGCGGTGTCTGGTTAGGTGCTGCAACAGGGGCGTTTAAAACCTGTGCACTGAGTTGCATGCATCCTAACAGCAGTATGGTCAAAAAGAAATACTTGATTTTAAAGGATAGTTTTGCTCTCATAAGTAGTGTAGTTTTGGGGGAACTACAGTTTTACCTCGTACTGGATTTGGGTTTTGGCAAACCGTATGGGCGTTCGTTGTTTTTTTCGTTTTACATGTGTTGTTAAAGATTTACTCGAATTTTACCAGTGTATTAACAACAAATATGTCATTTAATTACCTGTCAAGGAATTTAATGTTGTAGCACTAATTAAATATGTTGTGAAATCAGGTTATTGTATGGTGAGGATCTTTTATTGGCGGTCATACCCTCATTTTTCCTACATTTGTGCTTCAAAATTGAATTCATGAGTGAATCGCCTAAATCACTTAATTTTATAGAACATATTATTGAAGATGACCTGGCTAACGGGTTTCCTTCTAATGCATTAAGATTTCGGTTTCCACCGGAACCAAATGGTTACTTACATATTGGCCACGCAAGCTCAATTTGCCTTAATTTTGGCCTTGGCCTTCGCTATGGAGCGCCGGTAAACCTAAGGTTTGATGACACTAATCCCATAAAAGAAGAGCAGGAGTATGTAGACGCCATTAAGCAAGATGTAAAGTGGATGGGATTTGAATGGGATATTGAATGTTATGCCTCTGATTATTTTCAATCATTGTTTGATTGGGCCTTAGGGCTTATAGAACAGGATAAGGCCTATGTAGATAGCCAATCGTCTGAAGAAATGGCCAGGCAAAAAGGCACTCCCACAGAACCGGGAGTCAATAGCCCACATAGAGACAGGTCTGTTGCGGAAAACATTGAGCTTTTTAAAGGAATGAAAGACGGCCTTTATGAGGAAGGAACTCATGTTCTTAGGGCTAAAATTGATATGTCTTCACCCAATATGTTAATGCGAGACCCCATTATGTATCGCATCCTGAAGCGAGCGCATCACAGAACAAATACCGATTGGTGTATTTATCCTATGTATGACTGGACCCATGGGGAGAGTGATTATATAGAACAGGTAACTCACTCACTATGTACTCTTGAGTTTGCTCCACACAGAGAACTGTATGATTGGTTTCTGGACAACATAGCGGATCCAAATAAGATAAGGCCAAAACAACGTGAATTCGCACGGAGAAACTTTAGCCATACTGTGGTAAGTAAGCGAAAATTACTTCAATTAGTAGAAAAAGGGCTGGTAAATGGTTGGGATGACCCTAGAATGCCTACTATATCAGGGCTGCGTAGAAGAGGTTTTACACCAGAATCTATCCGGAATTTTGCTGAGACCATAGGGATAGCTAAGCGGGAAAATGTTGTGGATGTTTCACTTTTAGAATTTCACATTAGAGAGCATCTTAACAAAATTGCACCCAGGGTAATGGCTGTTTTAAATCCTTTAAAAGTGGTAATTACTAATTATCCAAACGGGGAAGAAGAATGGCTCAAGGCAGAAAATAATCCGGAAGATGATTCGGCTGGTTTTCGTCAACTTCCTTTTTCTAAAGAGATATATATTGAAAGGGAGGATTTTAGGGAAGAGGCCAACAGAAAGTTTTTTAGGTTAAAATTAGGAGGCGAAGTTCGTCTTAAGAATGCCTATATCATAAAGGCAGAGAGTTGTACTAAGGATGCGGAAGGAAACATTATGGAAGTTCAATGTACGTATGACCCTAAAAGCAAGAGCGGAAGTGGAAGCGAGGAGAGTTTGCGAAAAGTTAAAGGCACCCTGCATTGGGTCTCTATTAAACAGGCCATACCGGTTGAAGTGAGATTGTACGATAGACTATTTACAGATGAAACACCCGACGGGCATAAGGATAAGGATTTTCTTGAATTTATTAATCCAAATTCGCTGGAGATTATTACTGCTTATGTGGAACCTAGCCTGAAGGAGGCAAACATTAACGACCGTTTTCAATTTCAAAGATTAGGATATTTTAATGTGGATGAAGATTCTACACAAGAAAAAATGGTATTTAACAGAACGGTAACCCTTCGTGATACATGGGCCAAAATAGAGCATAAGCCGCAGAATAAGTAATTCTTATCTATATAAATATTACGATTGGTATTATTTATACAAATCGGTTAATTTTACGCTTGTTTAAGAGCTTTTCACCTTTGCGCTATACCGCTGTAAGTCTATATAGTTAATTATGCCAATATAAATCACTTATATTGGTTTTACCCTTAATTTGGATGCAAAATCAATAGGATTCAATAAATATGCTTTAATAGAAAAACTCCTTCCAGAATTCTTCAGGACAGGAGTTTTGAAAAAGTGTTATAAATTTTCTATGCTTATTTTTTAGGCTTTTGTTTTTTCATAGATTCACCTATCATATTACTTGCAGTAAATGAAGCTACCATATTATTTAACATATCACTTCCTGCCTGCGGGGAATTTGGAAGCAATATAAGATTAGTATTAGTTTCTTCACCAATAGATTGAAGGGTATCATAATGCTGGGTTACCACAATAAGAGCTGAGGCTTCCTGAGAATTTATACCCACTTTATTAAGCACCTCTACAGATTCTTCCAATCCTCGTGCAATTTCGCGTCTTTGATCCGCAATTCCCATACCTTGCAGACGCTTACTTTCAGCTTCTGCTTTGGCCTTTTCAACTATCAGTATTCGAGCTGCATCTCCTTCAAACTGCGCAGCTATCTTTTCACGTTCTGAAGCATTAATTCTGTTCATAGCTTCTTTTACCTGGGCATCCGGGTCAATATCAGTCACCAAAGTTTTTATAATATCGTAGCCATAGTCTAACATGGCGTCCTGTAATTCAGATTTTACCGCTATGGCAATATCATCTTTCTTTACAAAGACATCGTCTAATTTCATTTTAGGAACCTCTGCCCTAACAACATCAAAGACATAAGAAGTAATTTGGTCATGAGGGTATTCTAACTTATAGAATGCCTCATATACTTTTTCTTTGAGAACCACATATTGTACGGAAATTTTCAGCTTTACGAATACATCGTCCAAAGTTTTGGTTTCAACAATTACATCTAATTGCTGTATTTTAAGGCCAAGGCGAGCCGCGATACGATCGATCAACGGAATTTTCATTTGTAATCCGGAATTTCTGATACTGTGAAACCTTCCAAAGCGCTCAACAATCACAGCAGTCTGTTGTTTAACAATGAAAAATGAGGCCATAAGAATAAAAAGGCCTATAAAAATAATAGGTATAAGAAGAAAATTGCCCATAGTGTATGTGTATAAATTTAGTTAGTGAATACTATTTGTGAGATGTAAAGGATATGTCGGATATTTTAGCAATTTGTTACAGTTTTTCCAAAGCTATTCTTATTCTTTTTAGAGTTTCTTTCTTGCCAACCAATGCCATGATATCAAATAAATGCGGACCTTTTAAATCCCCGACCATGACTAATCTTAAAGGCGCCATGACCTGTCCAAATGTCAAGCCCTCTTCCCCAATCCATTTTTTAATCACATCTTCAAGTTTAGAAGAGGAAAAATCGTCTAGTGATTCCAAAAGGGAAGCAATTTGATCTAAAATGTTTGGTGTATTTTCTTTCCATTGCTTTTTAACCACCTTTTCATTATAAGAATTTGGCGTGTGAAAGAAGTAGGCTCCCAGCTCCCAGAAGTCCAACACAAAAGAAGCGCGTTCCTTTATCAAAGAAATTACCCTGCTTATGTAATCATCATTTTCAGCTAAATTAAGATCAAACGCTAGTTCATGACTGAGTTTTTTGGCAAGTATAGGCTTGAAGGAGTTTAGTAAAACTGCATCATCTTGTTCTTGAAGGTAATGATGATTGTACCACTTGGTTTTTTCAGGATCAAATCGTGCACCGGATTTGTGTACCCGACTCAGGTCGAAGGCTTTAATGAGCTCATTTAATTCAAATAGTTCCTGTTCTGTGCCGGGATTCCATCCCAAAAGAGCGAGAAAATTCAGCACTGATTCTGGAAAGTAACCAGCCTCTTTATATCCTACGGAATCTCCCCAGGAAAGTGGAAATATGGGAAACCCTCCTTTTTCACCATCACGTTTACTCAATTTGCCTTTACCTTCTGGCTTCATGATTAATGGCAGATGTGCAAATTTGGGAGCTTCCCACCCGAAAGCTTCGTATAATTGTGTATGCAGAGCCAATGAAGGCAACCATTCTTCGCCGCGGATAACGTGGCTTATCTCCATAAGATGATCGTCAACAATATTAGCCAGATGATAAGTGGGCATACCATCGCTTTTAAATAATACTTTATCATCTAATATGTTTGTATCAATTTGTATAGCACCCCTGATAATGTCATTTAAATGCAAGACTTCATCCTGCGGATTATAAAAACGGATAACAAATTTTTCCTCTTTAGCTAGTCTGGTTTGAAGTTCATCGGGTGAAAGAGAAAGCGAATTATCCAGCTTTAGACGATTATGCCAATTATATATGAAGGTTTTGCCCTTACTCTCATGGTCCTTCCGATGAAAATCGAGACTCTCGGGGGTGTCAAACGCATAATATGCCTTTCCGCCGGAAATGAGTTGATCAGCGTATTTTTTGTAAAGTAATTTGCGTTCGCTTTGTCTGTATGGGCCATGACCTGATTCTTTTCCCGGACCTTCGTCAAAAGGAATACCGCACCAGTTTAAGGCATCTATAATATATTTTTCTGCGCCTTCAACATAACGTTTTTGATCCGTATCTTCTATTCTGAGAATGAAATCACCATTGTTTTGTTTAGCGAAAAGATAATTATACAGCGCGGTTCTAACCCCGCCTATATGCAATGGACCCGTTGGACTTGGCGCAAACCGAACACGTACTTTTTTACTCATTTAAATAAAGTTAGGCGACAAAGATAGTTGTTAAAAAAGCACAATAAAATAAATTATAAACCTGACGTTTTCATTTCATCAGGTATTCGTGGATTCATTATTTTAAACCATAGTGGAGGCAGAAACGACAAAACCATTGAAGTTGGGTAGCCAAAGGGCATCTGGGGTGAACTATCATGATAATCCAATATCTGGTATTTTTTAGATGATTTAAAATGGTGGTCGCTATGTCTCGTCAATTCATATAAAATGATGCGGCCCATTACATGATTACTGTTCCAGGAATGAACTTCGCGGACTCGCTCATAACGTCCTGAGGGAAGTTTTTTTCTAATTAAGCCATAGTGTTCGATATAATTAACGGTTTCAAGAAGTAAAAAGCCAACTAAAGCCGCTAAGAGTGCATATAGTAAAACGGAAGCACCAAAAAAGTAGTAGATAAAGCTTAAGTGTATAAACTGTATTAAGGTATACCATAGCATATCATTATATAAGGAGAAGACCCCCCTATTCTCAGAGCGCAGCAATTTTCTCTGAAGTACCCAGGCATTTATGTATTGCCGGGTTACAGAGGTCACCCAAAAGGAATATACCGATTGGTTATATTTTGCTGTTGCAGGATCTTCCTTTGTAGCGGCGTGAACATGATGCCCATAGTTATGTTCAATGTAGAAATGCATATATAAAGAGGGAAGAAGTAATAGCTTGCCCAAAATACGCTCATAACTTTTTGCACGGTGACCTAGTTCATGCGCTACATTAATGCCGTTGGTTCCCAAAACAATTCCCAGGGATATAATAATCCCTGTTAATTCATAGGTTTCGTAAGAACTGGTGGCAAGTTCATGTAGTGAAAAGTAAAACAGCCCAAAAACTAACGGAATATTTAAATAAAGTAACCAGTCAAAAAGCATGTTTTTTAGCCTGTCTTCTCTTTCTTTTCCTTCAAAGTTTGTGGTATTTACGGGAAGCAGTAACTCTAAAGCCGGGATCAACAAAAATGCGTATACCGGTGTGATAAAACTCCAATATCCCTTAAAGTAAATTCCAATAAAGGCGGAAATTGGGATAGTAAATGCCGCGAGGTACTTTAAATCTTTCATTCACTACTTTTTAACAAATATTTGAGGCAAAAATATAGTTTAACAGGTATCTTGGTATTAAATATACCAGAATTTGAGCAGTTATAATAACATATTAGACAAACTGAATAGGTTTAGTCGCAAGTATTATACGAAAATGTTAATAAAAGGAGGGTTGCTTTTTTTAGCTTTTGGTGTGCTATATTTTATGTTAATACTTGGAATAGAATACTTTTTCTGGCTTAATTCAGAAGGTCGCTTTATTTTGTTGTTGCTGTTTTTGGTAGTTGAGGCATTCTTACTGTATCATTATATAGCAATTCCCATTTTCTATCTATTAAAACTTAAAAAAGGAATAAGTAATAGAGAGGCTTCATTATTAATTGGCAAACACTTTGGGGAAATCGGGGATAAATTATACAATCTGCTTGATTTGGCTGAGGACAATGACAGGTCTGAACTATTGCTGGCAAGTATCCAACAGCGTTCCGACAATTTAACAATGGTACCTTTTACCAGAGCTATAAACCTTAACGATAGTTTTAAATATCTAAAATATGTAACAATTCCGGTTTTGTCCTTAGCTGTGCTATGGGTTTCAGGAAATTTTAATTCATTTTTTGGCTCTTATGAACGGGTTATAAATTATGATACGGCTTATGAACCACCTGCCCCTTTTGTCTTCAGACTATTATCGGGGGATTTAAAAGTTTTGGAAGACAGCAGCTTTACAGTTCAGGTTGCAACTGAAGGGAAAGTCAAGCCAACAGAGGTGTATATAGTTGTGAACGGCAAAGAGATTTTGCTTCAAAAGGTTGAGGATTTCTATGAATATACTTTTAGCGCTCCTTTAATTACGACGGAATTCTTTTTTAAGGCTAATGAGGTGGACTCAAGGATTTATGAATTAAAATCTTTGAAAACACCATCGATACAATTCTTCCAGATTACCTTAGATTACCCGGCATATACTAAAAGACCCTCAGATATTCTTAAAGGAACCGGAAACGCAACTTTCCCTGAAGGAACTAAAGTAAGCTGGAGGCTTGAAGGGCTCAATACAGATGAAATTGTTTTAAAGACCAAAGACACTACTATTGCATTAAATAATAAGCAGAATATATTTTCATTTAGCAGGAAGATTTATAATGAGTTTTATTACAATTTGGCTGCTTCAAATAAGAACGTGGAGAACTATGAAAAACTTGATTATCAGTTTCGCGTAATTAAGGATGCTTTTCCTTCAATTTCCGCTAAAAAGGTTACGGATTCCTTAAATCCAAATATGGCCTATTTCATTGGAGAAGCCTCAGACGATTATGAGGTTAGCGCAATAAAGTTAATTTGCTATGCAGACAATAATAAAGAAGACAAACAAATCCTTAGTTTGGGGACTCCGAATGCTAATTATGATCAGTTTTATTACACTTTTCCTACAGGATTAAATCTGGAAGAAGGGATGACTTATACTTACTATTTTGAAGCAGTAGACAATGATGCAATTCACAATGGAAAGGTTTCCAAATCCCAATTGTTCAGGACAACTATATATGATGATAATGAGTTGAATAACAAAGAGTTAGAAGTACAACAGGCACTTATAAAGAACATGGATGATACCTTGGAGAAGTTTAAAACACAAGAGGAGTCGTTAAAGGAATTGAATCGGGAACAGAAAGAAAAGAACAGCCTTAATTTTAATGATCAGATGCAAGTAAAGAATTTCCTGAAAAAGCAACAGGAACAGGAACAGCTAATGCAAAAGTTCAGTAAACAATTAAAAGATAATCTTAAATCTTCTGATAAGGAGGATAAGCTCAGTGAGATGCTCAGGGAGCGACTTGAACGTCAGGAAATTGAAGCAAAGAAGAACGCAAAACTACTGGAAGAACTCAATAAGGTCGCGGACAAGATAGATAAGGAGGAATTATCAAAAAGACTGGAGGAACTGGGTAAATCTCAACAAAATAGCAAGAGAAATTTAGAACAGTTACTAGAATTAACAAAGCGATACTATGTAACGGAAAAGGCAGCGCAATTGGCTAAGGATTTGGAGAAATTGGCCGATAAACAGGAAAAACTATCCGAAACAGAAATTGATAAGTCATCTCCTGATTTGCAGGAAAAGACGAATAGTCTATTCGAAAAACTCGCAAAAGAGCTTGAGGAGCTTAAGAATGACAATAAAGATCTTAAAAAACCACTTGACCTTAAAATAGATAAAAGTAAAGAAGAGGGAATTAGGGATGATCAGGGAGATGCTTTGGAGGAGCTTAACAAACAGAAAGGAGAAGAACAATCTGCCAATGACAGTAATCAGGAAAAATCTGTGACTAAAGTAAAACAAAAACAGAAGTCCGCATCTCAAAAGATGCGGGAAATGAGTGATGAGCTCAGCGCTTCAGGCTCCGCGAGTGGCGAGTCAACTATTACGGAGGACGCTGAGATGTTAAGACAGATTTTGGATAATTTAGTTACTTTTTCTTTTAAACAGGAGAAGTTATTTGATCAGTTGGAAAGCCTGGACTTTGAAATGACAAATTATTCTGGTAGCGTCAGGAAACAAAAGGAACTGCGAAATTTGTTTGAACATATAGATGATAGTCTGTTTGCCTTGTCCTTAAGAAGGGCCGAACTGTCCGAGTTTGTAAATGAACAAATAACGGAAGTATATTATAATATAGATAAGTCACTCGAGAGTATTGCAGATAACAGGATATATCAAGGCGCAGCTTATGAGCAATATGTTTTGAGCGCATCAAACAGCTTAGCTGATTTTTTAGCAAACCTTCTTGATAATATGCAGGAAAGCATGAAGCCGGGAGCTGGATCAGGAAATCCCAATGATGGGTTTCAGTTACCGGACATAATCAAGGGACAGGGTGAACTTAAGGATAAAATGGGTCAAATGGGTGAAAGTGGAAAAGAAGGAGGCGAAGGCGAACAAGGTGAGGGCCAAAAGCCGGGCCAAAAGGAAGGTGAAGGGGCTCAAGGCAACAAGGGCAATGATGAAGAAGGAGAAAATGGAAAAAACGGGGATACTAAAGAAGGCAAGGGAAATAGAGGAAATAATGGTGAAAATGGAGCGGGAGGTGAAGGAGGCATAAGTGAAGAAGATATGAAGGAAATTTATGAAATCTATAAAGAGCAGGAATATTTAAAACAACAGCTGGAACAGCAATTACAGGACATGATAAATGCGGGTGATAAAGGGCTTGCTCAAAAACTCGTCAAACAAATGGATGATTTTCAAAACGATCTTTTGGAGAATGGAATAACCCAAAGAACCATGAACAGAATGAATTTTATTGAACATCAATTATTAAAACTGGAAAATGCAGCACTCAAACAAGGCAAAAAAGAGGAAAGAGAGAGTATAACTAATACCAAACAATTTCAAAATCCGGTGTTAACCAGGCCTGAGATTCTTAATAATTATAAAAATGAAATAGAAATTTTGAACAGACAAGCCTTACCTTTGCGGCAAAATTATCAAGAAAAGGTAAGGAGTTATTTTAGAATCAATGATTAATTTTCAGTATGAGACAAATTTTGAGTTAGAAGACACAAACAAATATACCAATTGGATTATTGAAATTGTAAAAAGTGAGAAGGCAATTATAGGGGACTTAGGTTATATTTTTTGTTCAGACAATTATCTTTATGAATTAAATCAGAAGTATTTAAATCATAATTCATTTACGGATATAATTACGTTCGATTATTCTGCAAAGAAGGTTATATCCGGGGAAGTCTATATTTCGATTGATCGGATTAGAGAAAATGCATTAAAATTCAACGAAGAGTTTAAAAATGAATTGCTACGGGTTATGGCTCATGGAGTGTTACACTTATTAGGCTATAAGGACAAAAGCAAACTGGATAAGAAAGAAATGAGAATTAAGGAGGACGAAAAAATTAATATGTTCCACGTGGAACAATAGGCAAAAGAATGTTTGAAAAGAGATATGATGTAATCGTTGTCGGAGGAGGTCATGCTGGAGCTGAAGCGGCGGCGGCGGCAGCCAATATGGGTTCAAAAACATTGTTGGTTACAATGAATTTGCAGACGATTGGACAAATGTCGTGTAATCCTGCTATGGGAGGAATAGCGAAGGGTCAAATTGTTAGAGAAATTGATGCCCTGGGCGGATATAGCGGAATTATTACGGACAAATCGGCTATTCAATTTAAGATGCTGAATAAATCTAAAGGTCCGGCAATGTGGAGTCCAAGAGCGCAAAATGACAGGATGCGTTTTGCGGAGGAATGGAGACTAGCTTTGGAGAATACACCATTAGTAGATTTTTATCAGGAAATGGTTAATGGTTTGCTGGTAGAAGGTGATAAGGTAATAGGGGTTAGAACTTCATTGGGTGTGGATATAAAATCTAAGGCTGTAGTTCTTACGAATGGTACATTTTTAAATGGGCTTATACATATTGGGGATAAGCAATTCGGAGGGGGTAGAGCTGGTGAAAAGTCGGCAACCGGAATAACTGAGCAATTAACAGATTTTGGATTTGAAAGTGGTCGCATGAAAACAGGTACCCCACCCAGGGTAGATGGAAGATCTTTAGATTATTCTAAAATGATTCTACAGCCGGGAGATTCAAATCCAGAGAAATTCTCATTTTTAGACTCTTTTACACTAAAGGAGCAGCGTGATTGTCATATGACCCATACCAATGCGATGGTACATGAATTATTAAAGGAAGGTTTTGACAGATCGCCTATGTTTAATGGCAGAATTAAAAGTATTGGCCCAAGGTATTGTCCATCTATTGAGGATAAAATAAATCGATTTGCTGATAAAGACAGCCATCAGATTTTTGTTGAACCTGAGGGTTGGCACACCGTGGAAGTCTATGTGAATGGTTTTTCTACTTCTTTACCGGAAGATATACAGTACAAGGCATTAAAATCTGTGGTTGGTTTTGAAGGCGTAAAATTCTTCAGACCAGGATATGCCATTGAGTATGATTATTTTCCACCTACTCAATTAAAACATACCCTGGAGACTAAATTAGTGCAAAACCTTTATTTTGCAGGACAGATTAATGGCACAACAGGATATGAAGAAGCTGCATCTCAGGGAATAATGGCCGGAATAAATGCGCATTTGAAAATAAATGAAAATGAGCCGTTTATTTTAAAAAGAGATGAGGCTTATATTGGGGTATTAATAGATGACCTGATAACTAAAGGTACGGAAGAGCCATACAGGATGTTTACTTCAAGGGCCGAATATCGAACCCTTTTACGGCAGGATAATGCGGATCTTAGGCTTACCCCAAAAAGTCATGAAATAGGGCTTGCAAAGGAAGATCGTCTTATAGCAATGAGAGAAAAGGAAAAAAAGTCTAATGATTTTATTAACTTTTTCAAAAACACCAGCTTTAACCCGGCACAAATTAATCCAATTTTGGAGGGTGTTTCATCGGCGCCGGTGAAACAATCTGATAAAATGTTTAAAGTATTTACCAGACCTGGAGTTACTATGTCTCATATGTTACAACTGGAAAAGGTTTCAAGTTATGTTAATAATAATGATTTAAATAGAGAGGTATTGGAGCAGGCTGAGATCCAGGTAAAATATGCAGGATATATAGCTAAGGAAAAGAATAATGCAGACAAGCTTCAACGGTTGGAAAACATTAAAATTCCGGAAAACTTTGACTATAGTAAGTTAAAATCCCTTTCTTTTGAGGCAAGGGAAAAACTCAAAAATATTCAGCCTGCTACAATTTCCCAGGCTTCCAGAATAAGCGGGGTATCTCCAAGTGATATAAGCGTCTTGCTGGTGTATATGGGAAGATAGTAAAGCTTTGTTCCACGTGGAACAAAAACAAAACTACACCATTAGGCATCTAAAAAACGGAAGATAGCTTACTGCTCCTGATACCTTCATTGGAAATCACCTTGAAATAAGAAGAGAACACCTGATAGTTTGAAAGTATTTCGTTATTAATGGATATACACAATAGTATTTGGTTTTTTCAGGACAAGGTTTTAAACTATCTTCGAAAGGCAAAAGGACGTTCTAGGCGATACTAATTGAAAATGAAAAAATTTTTAAAGACCAAAGACTTTTCGGTTTCCGGAGAAGAATTCGAATTAATATTAGATACAGAATTAAACATGTTGCGCACACACCCAGAGCCGAAGGATCTGGGTAGTTATTATAATAGTGAAGCATATATTTCTCACACAGATTCCGCAAAAACTTTAGTTGACAAACTATATCAGCATATTAAAAAGTACAACCTTAGAAAAAAGATTGACCAGATAAATAAATATACCACTTCGGACAAAACACTATTGGATATTGGAGCGGGTACTGGCTCTTTCCTTGAATCCGCAAATTATAATGGATGGGAAACACATGGAATTGAACCCAATAAAAAGGCAAGAGACTTGGCAATGGATAAGGGGCTGAAGTTAAATGAAAACATTGATGTTTTAGAGAAAAAGGGTTTTCAGGTAATTACGATGTGGCATGTTCTTGAACATTTACCAAATTTGGATTTACAAATAAATAAAATAACATCACTTTTAAATAAGGACGGGACTTTGTTCATTGCAGTTCCAAATTTCCAATCTTACGATGCTAAATATTATAAAGAATATTGGGCCGCTTATGATGTTCCCAGGCATCTTTCGCATTTCTCACAATTGTCTATTAAAAAGCTTTTTGCTCAAAAAGGGATGAGGGTGGTAAAGATAAAGCCTATGATATTCGATTCGTTCTACGTCTCTTTACTTTCCGAAAAATATAAATACGGCAAGGGAAATTTTTTAAAGGCATTTTGGGTTGGACTAAAATCTAATATACGGGCGTGGAATACCAAAGAGTATTCATCTCTTCTTTATATTCTTAAAAGGGACGAAAAAGCGTTTTAAAGCGATTTAAGCGCATATTATTCAGCTCAGTATTGTTTCCTCAATAGCCCTGCCGGTTATCAATTATACGAAGTTTAACAGCGACAATAATTATAGATAACACTCATGCTTTGTTAAATAGTTCATAAATAATATCTATTATTAATTTGTCCCGCTGAGAAACAGTACTCATTCTCTTTATAAGAGCCAACAGTCCATTTATTGAATAAAACACAAATCATTTCAAAAACCTTTACTACTTTTGCCGAACTAAATTTAAGAAACACATGAAAAAAATAGTTTTAGCGATTTTTTTAATCGTAGCAGTAGCTTGTGAACAAAATAAAATTGGCTTTGTAGATAACGTAAAATTGATGGATGGTTATCAGGAAAAAATTGATATTGAAGCCAGATATAAGATTAAAGCAGAAGCACTGAATAAAAAAAGAGATAGTATTTCTCAGGCATTTCAAATAGAGGCACAAGCTTTTCAAACTAAAGCTCAAAGCATGCCCGAAACCCAGGCCCAGGAAGAGTATGGTGTACTGCAACAAAGGGGTCAGTTTATAGGCCAACAATTACAGCAGGAAGAACAACAAATGCAATCGGAAGGTCAAATCGAAATGGATAGCTTGATAAGTAAAGTAAAGAAGGAGATTAATGGCTACGGGAAAAGTAATGGATTTACTTATATCTTAAGCGGGGGAGATGGTGGTAGTGTGCTATATGGAACTGACACAAAGGACCTTACTCAAGACATTTTGAAAATCCTAAACGAGCAGTACAAGAACTAATATCCGGGCTTTATTTACTAATGAAGTTCTATAAAAAGATTTCTTTAAAGTCGAAAGAACGGTTGATCTCGTGTGTTATTTTTGATTTAAGGCTGGAGTAGAAAAACAAGGAAAATTGCGGGAATAAAATAGATTGCAATAGTCCTTGCTCCATCATAATCTTTGGCTGTTCTTTGTCCAAACAGTAGCATAAGTAAGGCTATACAAGACAAGATTGCCCCATAAAACGCAATGGCACCTTCTCCTTTAAAAAGTAGTTGATATAACCCTATAGCACATAAAACGCCTGCAGCCACCTCCGTAATAAGTATGATTGTCAGCAGGATAGGCACCAGGTCTTTTAGTGGTGTATCCTTAAAATGCCCTTGCAACCAACCCAGATTTCCTTTCCAATCAATTATTTTGTCAATCCCACTTTGTAAAAAAGTAATTATAAGGAATAACAATATTAAAAGTGCGGCCGCATTATTGAGTATGTTTTCCATAATATATTTTATATAATTATTTTATTATCAAGCATTTGCAATATATTATAATGACTAGGCCGCCGATTTATGCAATAGACGAGTTAGCCTTATGGATAAATCCGTCAATATAATTTTTGAATTCCCGTTTCGCTCTATATGATAAATAGCTTCTTCCAATTCGGTTACGATAGATAAAATATTTCTCTCGTGAATAAAAGGGGCAAACTTCTCAAGTTGAAAGCCGTCAATATGTATGCGCATATAGACCAATTCTTTAACATTATAATTCAACAGCATGGCCTGTCTCATTACGGCCAAACAATATTTTAGAAATTTTTTCTGAGTTTCTCTTCCGGTTTTGGCAACTTCTTCACTCCATAGAATTAATTCGTGAATTGCGGCTTTATTACCTTTTGCTTTAAATGC
The DNA here is from genome assembly GCA_905479615.1 of uncultured Eudoraea sp. GTDB lineage: Bacteria > Bacteroidota > Bacteroidia > Flavobacteriales > Flavobacteriaceae > Eudoraea. The sequence continues at coordinate 4,661 of CAJQNH010000136.1, read as the reverse complement.
ACTGCGAACCCATTGAACAAACCACTTTTCAAAAATTAATTCTTCAGAATCTTTGTTCATAAGATCCATAGCTTTATTAAAATTTCCATTCGCTTCATGGGCAACCATTAAAGCTTCTTCTCTCATCAGACCTTTTTCTATCAATGCCGCAGCAATTGCATCTTCAGATAATGGAGGGAAGTGTAATACCTGACATCTGGAACGTATTGTTTGAAGGATCTGTTCTTCGTCTTCTGCAATAAATATGAATACAGTTTTATTCGGAGGCTCTTCAATTAATTTAAGCAGTTTATTTGAAGCAGCTATGTTCATAGTTTCAGCCATCCAAAGAATCATTATTTTATATCCGCCTTCATAGGATTTTAAGGAGAGTTTTTTTACAATATCATAAGCTTCGTCAACCCCAATTTGCCCTTGTTTTTTTTCCGTGCCTATAAGTTGGTACCAATCAAAAAGATTTCCATAAGGCTGTTCTTTTACAAATTGCCGCCATTCCTGCAAATAATTATTACTTACAGCATGCGATTTTACCTTATCTGAATTGGACACAGGAAATGCGAAGTGTAGATCTGGATGGGATAAAGAAGAACATTTCAGGTTGCATGAATCTTCAATAGGAATGTTCTCACCACCTGAATTTTCACACAACAAATATTGCGCATATGCCAGAGCAGTTACAAGCGTACCGCTGCCCTCGGGACCTAAAAATAATTGGGCGTGTGGTATGCGTCCTGCATCAGCACTTGACCAAAGATGATTTTTTATATGAGAAAGCCCTAGAATATCCTTGAATAACATACTTTCAAATATAGGACATTTGATCATCTAACAATAAATTATTCGAGCCGCCTTTAACTGAATTGTAATAATCTTTACATTTGCCATTCTCTAAATAATTATTCTGAATGATAACAATAGATGATTTTAATTTCGAAAATAAAAAAGCTTTAGTACGAGTAGATTTTAATGTTCCATTAGATGAGGATTTTAATGTAACAGATTCGAATCGAATTGAGGCGGCCAAACCAACAATAATTAAAATCCTGGAAGACGGCGGAAGCGCAGTTCTTATGAGTCATCTTGGAAGACCTAAAGGAGAGCGAGTTTCTGCATTATCATTATCACATATTTGTGATAAAGTATCAGAAGTCTTGGGTGTTCAGGTGAAGTTTGTAGATGATTGCGTAGGTGAGAAGGCGGAAAGAGCGGTTGCGGAATTGCAAAATGGAGAAGTCCTTTTACTGGAAAATCTTCGCTTTTACGCTGAAGAAGAAAAAGGAGACGCATCCTTTGCAGAAAAATTGGGGCATTTAGGAGATATTTTTGTCAATGATGCTTTTGGCACAGCTCACAGAGCACATGCTTCCACGACGGTTGTGGCAGGTTTTTTTCCGGATAAAAAGGGTTTTGGGTACCTGTTGGCAAAAGAAATCAAGGCTATAGATAAGGTTATGGCAACAGGAGAAAAACCGGTTACAGCAATACTTGGGGGCGCTAAAGTCTCATCAAAAATCACCATTATTGAAAACATCCTTAGTAAGATAAATCACTTGATAATAGGGGGAGGGATGACCTATACCTTTATAAAAGCACAGGGGGGTAAAGTAGGAAATTCAATTTGTGAGGATGATAAGATGGATCTTGCCCTTTCCATACTTCAGAAAGCTAAAGAACAGGGAGTTCAGGTTCATCTTCCAGTAGATGTAATAGCTGCTGATGACTTTGATAACAACGCAAACACAAAGATTGTGGCTGTTGATGATATTCCTGATGGCTGGCAAGGGTTAGATGCCGGACCAAAGACTTTGGCTATCTTTAAAGAAGTTATACTTTCCTCCAAAACTATACTGTGGAATGGTCCCATAGGCGTTTTTGAAATGGAGAGCTTTGCGAAAGGCACGATTTCCGTTGGTAATTTTATTGACGAAGCCACTAGAAATGGAGCATTTTCATTAGTTGGAGGAGGAGATTCAGTGGCTGCCGTAAAACAATTTGGGTTTGAAGATAAAGTAAGCTATGTATCTACTGGCGGTGGCGCTATGCTGGAAAGCCTGGAGGGTAAATCCCTGCCTGGAATTGCGGCAATATTAGAGGCATAAAGGCGTTATCGATAAACGGGTATTTTTGTTTTTTAAAAATAGTTTAAGAAGCATAATTTCAATGTTTCACAAAAAAATGCGATTTTCGCTTACACCCTTCGGCCAAAAATCAGATATATGACTGCATTAAGAGAAATCATTCTTTATATTTTTCTTCTTGTTTTTGTTGGGCCATTGTTGGCACAAAAACAAGACACACCTCCTATCTTGGATGACGCATCCTCTATAAATAAATCAGCTAACGAAAAGGTTGAAATAATAGAAAAACCAATTAACCTGAATGCTGTATTCAAAGAAACCTTGACAAAAAAGGATAATTCAATTGAACCTACTGGGATAAACGAAGGCTACAGCCTTAAGGATAATTCTAAGGCTGCTAAATATGACAGTCTTTGGATGAAAGAACTATATGAAAACGCAAGCCTATATGATGAGATGTATGATTATGTCTCAAACCTGGAGACAGACTCCTTACAACAGCTTACAATTGATACCGAGGTCTTAAAGGAACGACTGGAATTGCTTAATCAGAAAACCCCATTTAACATCGCGTATAATCCTTCACTGGAAAGAGTAATTCAATCCTTCTTGTTGCGGAAGCATGAATTTATAGAACGCATGATTACGGCAAGCCAGTTTTATTTTCCCATGTTTGAGCAGGAATTGGACAATTACAATATTCCTTTGGAATTAAAGTATTTGGCAATCGTGGAATCTGCATTAAACCCCAGAGCAAAGTCAAGAGTGGGCGCTACAGGTCTATGGCAATTTATGTATAGCACGGGTAAGATGTATGGATTGGATGTGAGTAGTTATGTGGATGAACGTAGCGATCCCATTAAAGCAACTACAGCGGCATGTAAATATTTATCTAAACTATATGAAACCTTTGGGGACTGGGATTTAGCTTTAGCAGCTTACAATTCGGGCCCCGGGAATGTAAATAAAGCTATTAGAAGATCTGGCGGTTATACGAATTATTGGAATATAAGAAGGAATCTTCCCAGAGAAACTGCTGGTTATGTACCGGCATTTTTAGCTACCATGTATTTGTTCGAGTATGCGAACGAACATGGAATTAGGTTAAATAAGGTTGACCGGCCCTATTTTGAAACTGATACAGTACATGTTAAAAACCTTATAACGTTTGATCAAATTTCAAAACTGGTCGGTGTAAGTAATGAAGAGTTAAAAGTTCTTAATCCTTCATACAAATTAGATATTATTCCCAAAATAAAAGGCAAAGAATATTTCTTAAGACTCCCAAAAGATGCTATTGGTAAATTTGTAGCCAATGAGGCAGCTATTTATGCATTCGCAGAAAAAGAGAATAAAAGCAAAGAAAGCACCTTGCCGAAATTGGTTACTGCTGAGGACAGAATTCGATATAGGGTAAGAAGTGGGGATTATCTTGGCAGGATAGCTGAACGTTATGGTGTTGGGGTTAGCCAAATTAAACAATGGAATGGCCTTAGAAGTAATAATTTAAGAATTGGTCAGCGACTTACCATATATCCGAGAAAGCCTGTAACGGTGGCTTCTTCAAATAAAAAAACATCAATAAAATCTACCCCTGCAGTTAGTTTTTCAGGCGATTCTAAAGTACACACAGTAAAAGAAGGCGATTCATTATGGACTATCTCCAGAAAATATCCCGGAATTACTATAGAAAAATTACGACAATGGAACGGTATTAGCGGTAACAATCTACAGCCAGGCACAAAATTGAAACTGTGCGATTGTTCATCCTAAAATGAAATATATGAAATACTTTGGAATGCTATTTTTATCTCTTTTTTTATTAGTTTCTTGTAACGACAAAAATAAAAAGAAATATAAACCTGTTTCGGTTGGCGCAATCAATTCACTCGCCGTGGTAATGGATAATCAACTTTGGGAAGGTGAGGTTGGCGATAAAGTGAGAGAACACTTTGCAGCACCTATAGTAGGGCTTACCTGGAACGAACCTCAATTTACAATAGAACATATGCCCCTTCAAGTATTTACGGGGATGACACGTCATAGACGTTCCGTTTTATACGTTAGTTTGGATAGCCTGGATTTGGCACATATAAAAACCGATTTGTACGCAACACCTCAAAAGGTAGGTGTAATAAAAGGGAGAACGGAGGAAGAACTCATTAATAATCTGGATGCCGGGGCCGATGAAATCATTACCTCTTTCAAAAGCACAGAAATGAAAGAGGCGCAAAAAAGATTTTTACGCTCGTTGAATAAAGACACAATATTACAATCCAAATTTGACATTTCTCTTAGACTACCTTCAATTTATAAGGTTGGGAAAGAGGAGGATAATTTTGTTTGGATAGACCGTGAAATTCCTAAAGGAACTATGAACATAATTGTCTACGCTATGCCTTGGGACAGTTTTGAAAATGATTCTACTTTCGTGAAAGATATTGTAAGGATGAGGGATTCTATTGGCAAAAAGTATATCCCTGGCCCTGATATTCCTAATAAAACTACCTATATGGTTACTGAGAAGGCATTTGCTCCTTACGTTTTCCCTGCGGAGATTTCCGGAAAAAAAGCAGCGGAAGC
>CAJQNH010000135.1 GCA_905479615.1 uncultured Eudoraea sp. | reverse complement strand
CTCAAAAAAAATCAAAACCAACAGAAACTGTAATTAGTTCTAAAACTATAAATTACACTGGAACTGGAAGCGTTTCACAAGGAATAGCCACTACAATAACCGAGAATATTTATTCTTGTGACCGTGGACGAAAAACTGATATCGGAGAGATTACTTCTACAGATGGTAAAAAATGGACTGTGCCTGCTCAAACAAATTACGCAAACAATGACTTTCCGTTTTCAGCAGATTTATTTAATTCCTGCGAAGGGAAAAACTATACAACAACAAAAGAAGCATTATCTAATTTTAAGAGTTCTCAAATAATAGAAATAGACAAAGAAGGCGAGATTTTTACAGCTTATATATTTGCTGACAACTATTTTGAAATGTATGTTAATGGTGTAGCTGTTGGTAAAGACAAAGTTCCGTTCACACAATTTAATTCAAGTATCGTAAAGTTTAAAGCTCAAAAACCGTTTACCATTGCTATGAAATTGGTAGATTGGGAAGAACACCTTGGTGTGGGTTGCGAACCTAATAGAGGCAAAACTTTCCACAACGGAGATGGCGGAATGGTTGCTATTATTAAAGATGCAAAAAACAATATTATCGCTACAACTAATGAAAATTGGAAAGCACAAACTTTTTACACCGCGCCTATTAAAGATTTAGATTGTGTCTCAGAAGATGGAAATTATAGATACTCTAAAAATTGCGACACCAACGGAGGTCAAGATGGAAGTTCCTTCTATGCTTTGCATTGGGAATTGCCAAACGAGTGGATGAATACTGGTTTTGATGATTCAAATTGGCCAAATGCAACCACTTATACAAACCAAACCATTGGCGTAGATAATAAACCTTCGTACACCAACTTTACTTCTATTTTTGACGATTCTGAAAATGATGCCGATTTTATATGGTCTACAAATGTGATATTAGATAATGAAGTTTTAGTACGTTACACTATAAAATAATAGCTATGAAAAAGATAATAATCATATTAACTGTTTTGTTTTTATCTCTTCCAGTTTCTGCTCATGATGACGGACACGGTTCACAAACAAAAGTTTGGCATTTTACAAATAGTGAAATGAACTTAAAAGCTGAATTTATAGAAAAAGTAGGCAAAACAGTTTATCTAATGAATAATAAACACAAAGTTGTCGCCTACAATATTGAAGACTTTACAAGTCAAGAGCAAGAATCTATTTTAGAAAAGGAAAATTGGATAAACAACAAAAACGTTTCACAAACAGCGCATCAATTATTTTCAATAAACTATTCTAATCTTTTAATTTATTTTGGTGTTGTCTTATTGTTATTTTCATTCTTTAAGTTTCGAAAAAAGAACAAGTCTAAAATTTTAGCTTATAGTTTAATGGGACTTTCTTTTGTTATAGTAGGTTGTAAGACCAATGTTTCATCAGAGGGAATTAAAATGGCAAAAAATGACGTTTCATATTTAGAATCTATATTTGGCGTTTTTGATAAAGTAACGACACGTTATGATGACCAATATTTCTACATAGAATCAGACGGAATACCTGAACACGAAATGATGACAGGGATAACCAACTGGCAACAACAAGTACCTATTAATCACGATTATTCGGGTAATAATGCTTGGGCAATTCCTTTACAACCTGAATTAGCTGAAAATTTGCTATCAACAAAAGATAATTTTATGAAAGGGGCTATTGCTATTGGTGCGAATGGAATACCCATTTTTAATCCTTTAAATAATCGTGGAGAAGATGCTAACGTCATTGGAGAATTAGATAAATGGGGCGGACATTGTGGAAGAGCCGATGATTATCATTATCATTTACCACCAACACACTTGCAGTCTAAAGTAGGAGATGATAAACCGATAGCGTATGCGTTAGATGGTTTTCCTGTTTATGGAGAAACCAAAGAGCAGTTAGATCAAAGCCTTGGACGTTTTACGACAGATAGCACCTATCAATATCACGCTGTTAAAGAATATCCTTATTTAATTGCATCTATGAAAGGGAAAGTCGAATTTAACCCACGAACTAAAGCACCAGAAAATGAAATAATGCCACAAGCAAAAACAAGAGGTGTTCGACCTGATTTAAGACCTTTACGTGGTGCTGAAATTATTGACTTTAAGAACCCTGAACTCAACCATTACAGCTTAAAATACAAAGTTGAATCATCAATTTATACTATAAATTATGGTTGGGATAACAATGGGAATTATAACTACGAATTTATAAACCCAGAAGGAACAGTTACAAATTCGAATTATAGTAGAAAATAAATACTACTGCCAACACGGTATAAAAAACATAGGGCATTTGTGCTAAACCGAAAGTTATGTGCATATTTACAAAGTCCGCTAAATATAAAATTTGACGTTTATAGTAGAAAAGATAAAAGCAAAATATTTATATTTAGCTAAGTAATAAACCGAAACGTATCGCTTATCAACCGCCCTACGTTTCTTATACTTAACGTTGTAGCCAATTTGAGAAATTGTAAATTCCTGAAATAGGTTGACTAAAATTTTAATCACTTTTAGTTAAACTATGAACAAATATCAAAAACAACCCTGCCGAAAAAAGAACTACAATAAAGTAGGTTTTGAACTCAAATTATTCGTCATTGACCAAATTA
>CAJQNH010000134.1 GCA_905479615.1 uncultured Eudoraea sp. | reverse complement strand
AAGTTGCTACTGAGGTTGTAGAAGAAGCCGCTGCCGAAGCACCTGCTGTTGAAGAGACAGTTGTTGAAGAAGCTGCTCCTGAAACCCCGGCTGTTGAAGAAACTGCTGCCGAAGCACCTGCTACTGAAGAGCCAGTTGCTGAAGAAGCTGCCGAGGAGAAAGCTCCTGCAGCCTCCAAAGAAGAAGAGTAATTAAATACGGAAACGATGGACAAGTCATCTTGTTTCTACTTAGGTAAAATCGTTTCAAAATATAGTTTCAAAGGGGAGGTACTGGTTAAACTCGATACCGATGAACCTGGGATATACGAAAACATGGAATCAGTTTTTGTTTCAATAGGAAACAATCTGGTTCCATTTTTTATTGAAAAGTGTTACCTGCATAAATCGAATCTGCTCCGTATTCGATTTGAAGAAATTTCCAGTGAGGCCGACGCAGATCGCATCATAGGTTCTCATTTGTATCTGCCATTGAAATTTTTACCCAAACTTTCCGGAAACAAATTCTATTACCACGAAATTATAGGGTTTACGGTTATGGATAAGCAACATGGAAATATTGGAGTTATTACGGGGGTAAATGATTCTGTTTCCCAGGTGCTCTTTGAGGTAAAAAAGGATGATAAGGAACTTCTGATCCCTGTAGCGGATAATATTATCGACAAAGTTGACAGGGCAAATAAAATTCTTTATGTAACTACCCCTGAAGGACTGGTAGACCTTTATCTTTCCTAGTATTTCCAATTGAGATTAGAAAAGGATAGTACTTTTTAGGTTCTTTCTTTTTTTTTCTATCTTTCATTATCTTTTTTTCGGTAAAAAAATGAATATTCGAATTGTTTTTTATCTTTTGGCTAATGCTTTATTTTTGAGCTGTGCCATCGAACCTTCGAAATCTATTGAAGGCTTTAAAATACACCCTGATTTTAAAATTGAATTAGTTGCTTCTGAACCATTGGTTTATGATCCGGTGGACATGCAGTTCTCTCCCTCGGGCAAAGCCTATGTTTTAGAAATGCCCGGATATCCTCTGCGGGATGAACAAAGCCGGATTATTCTTTTAAAAGATACTGATGATGATGGAGTTTACGATGAAAGGAAAGTCTATGCTGACAGCCTGGGAGTAGCTTCCTCTTTTATGTTCTATAAAGGTGGTTTTCTGGTAGCTTCCCCACCTCATCTTATTTGGATTTCGGACCAGGACTTTGATGGGTTGGCCGATGAACGAGTCCATATTATGGATGGCTTTAGCAATGATAATCTTCAGCATAATTTTAATGGATTGACTTATGGTTTGGATAACTGGATCTATGCCGCTAATGGAGGAAACTCCGGAAAACCGTATTTTTTCTCTAAACCCGATGCTATTCTGAATTTAAGAGGTGGTGATCTCCGTCTGGATTTGGAAAATGAAATTGCTGAAAGGGTAGGGGAATCTTCTGGCGGATTTAAAATTACTTTTGACGAATGGGGTAGATTATATGAAACACATAACCTGGAACATGTTTCCCAATTGGTATTTGAGGACCGTTATTTTCAAAATTTACCTGTTACTCCTGGCCATGCATTAACAAATATCTCCGACCATGATGAAAACGGTTTGTCTAGAATTTATCCCATTGGTGAGCAGGAAACCAGAGTAAATCACCCTGAGCAATCCGGGTATTTTTCAGGTGCATGTGGAATTACATTTTATGGGGGAGGAATTTTCCCCGAAGATTTTAATTCATCTTTATTAGTGGCTGATTGCGTTTTGAATCTCGTCCATATGGACCTGTTATCAGAAAATAAAGCAGCTTCCAGGGCAAGCAGAGTTGGAAATAAAACCGAATTCCTGGCGTCAAGTGACAGGGCATTCAGACCGGTTAATATGACTGTGGGCCCGGATGGGTCTCTTTATATTTTAGATATGCACAGGGAAGTAATTGAACATCCTGAATGGATTCCGGATGATATTGAGGCCGAACTGGATTTAAATGCCGGGAGAAAGAAAGGAAGAATCTACCGTATTACCGGAGTCCAATATAACTATGACAAACCAAAAGATCTGGAAAGTTTCAGTGAAATAGAACTTGTAACGGCCTTGGGAAATAAAAACCAATGGATAAGGAAAACAGCTCAGCAACTACTCGTAACCCAAAAGAATTATAAAACAGTTCCTTTACTGGCAACACAATTGGACAGCACTCAAAATGCATTGGCAAGAATCCATAGTTTATGGACACTGGAGGGCCTGGGTAGCCTGAATAACAAACAAATACTGAAAGCGTTAAATGATCCTTATAGCCCTATTGCCGAAAATGCCCTGAAAATTCTAGAGACAAGACCAGAAGAAATTAAAAAGTTTATGGAACCATTGCTGGGTTTGACCCTGGCAAGTAATCCACGTCTTAGAATGCAGGCTGCTCTTACCCTCAGTGCTATCTCAGATTCTTTATATTTTGCACATAGGGGTCAAATCGCGTCCTTAATGAGAAAGGCATTAAAGGAAACTCAATCCGATCAATGGAACAGAATGGCAATGTCATTTGCATTAAGCAGACAGGCCAGCCGTTTTGTAGGTGAAGAATTGACATATAACGAGGAGCTAACAGAAGATCAAAAACAGCTACTGGGAATTTTGACCGCAATAATTGGAAAAGAAATGGATATTCCGAGTATTAAATCGGTCCTGGATGGGATCTATGAAAGTAATATACCAAAATCTCAAAAAGCCGGGTTTATTGAATCACTATCCAAAGGATACATACAGAGGTTGGATCAAATGGCAGACAAAGACAGTGAGAATTCTATCATAAAGGTTCTCAAAGCTCTGGAAAATATCAATGACCTTGGAATAATAAAAGCCGCTGGAGAACTCCGCCTGGCCATGGGGTTTCCTTCTTCTGAAAAGATCAATGAAATAATGGCCAAATCCCAGAAGGATATTTTAGCGCAAAAGGGGAGTATAGATGAGCAATTGCTGCAACTAAAATTAATTGGCTTGTCTGATTTCGAAAACAGGGCCTCTTTGCTTTACAAACTGCTGGATAGTAAAAGACCAATGGTTTTGCAAAAGGAATCCCTTCGCCAATTATGGAATTCTAATGAAAAAGAAGTCGGGCCAAGGCTTTTAGGCATGTGGAATTCTTTGGCTCCGGAAGCCAGAAAGCACGCAACGGATATTCTGTTATATAAATCTTTTAATCATGATGCACTTCTAACTGCTATGGAAGATGGTACGGTGAACCTCGGTGAATTTAATCTTGATCTGGAGCGCAGGAGAGTGTTATTGTTTTCTGATGATGAAGATATTCGAAAACGAGCGGAGGCATTGTTTTCCGATAGCGGAGTTGTTCAAAGGAAACAGGTAATTTTAGAAATGCAACCTGCTTTGGCCCTCAATGGTGATTCAGATAAGGGAAGTGTTGTATTTCAAAATTTGTGTTCAAGTTGCCATATTTATGGAAGTACAGGTAATGAAGTAGGTCCTGTTTTAACCGAAATAAGCAGAAAAAGTAAGGAGTCTCTGGTTCATGAAATTCTGGACCCTAATGCCGCCGTGGATACCCGATATTTAAACTACAAAGTAATCACTACTGGCGGAAGCATCTATTTTGGACTTGTCAGTAATGAAACAGATACAGAACTGGCTTTAAAAATGACGGGTGGGGAAGAAGTAATTATTCCTAAAAATACAATTGAAGTCTTTATGTCTACCGGAAAATCTCTAATGCCGGAAGGA
>CAJQNH010000133.1 GCA_905479615.1 uncultured Eudoraea sp. | reverse complement strand
ATAAGATGTGCAAAGGTACTTATATAAGACAGAAAAAAAAAAGTCCTTAAACATAAGGTTATGTTAAGGATGTATGTATTCGTAAAGTATTGTTTCAGAATTGATAGCGTATCCCTAATGCAATATCAAAGTCAAAATTATCTGAAAAATCATCATATCCTATTAAACCAAGTTCAGGCCTTATATCGAGTGATAACAATAGTGGAATATCAAAATTATATTCTATACCCACATTTCCAGCGACTAAAGCAAAGAAACCACCATCAGGGGTAAAAGGCTCAGTAGTTCCATTTCCGGGGACAGGTTCAAAACTAGCGCTTCCAAATCCGGCGCCGGCTCCATAGAACCAGTTAAAGTTACCATCAATATGGCGCACCCATTCATAAAGGCCAGTTACTTTGAAGGCATCATATTCTCTGCTGTCTCTCCAGCCCAGATTTAGCTCCAACCTATGATATCTGCTCAGTAATCTTTGATAAGAGATTTCTGCACCAAATCCATCGCTGTCGCCCAGGCGAAGACCCAATGCATTATCTGAAATTTCCTGTGCACTTATTGTTATCGTAAAAAAAAGGGTGATTAGTAAAACCGGATTTAAAATTTTCATATGTTCTGATTTTAGCGTAGGTTTAAAATGCCAATCTAATAATGGCTCTCAGCTAATAAAAACTTAATTTAGTCCCTAAAATTGTTCCGGATTGAATAAAAATCTCTTAATAAGTTTACGAAATTCCCTTAACGGAAGTTTGCAATTTGATAAACTGTCCAGAGTACTGTATGCAACTGATGCCTCGGTATACAGAAAAGAACCTTTGGCGGTTGCCTTCCCCAAAGATGAAAATGACATTGTAAAATTGATTCTTTTTGCAAAACAACACCGTGTGGGATTGATTCCCCGTACCGCCGGTACCTCATTAGCCGGACAATGTGTTGGAGACGGCATTGTTGTTGATGTCTCCAAGCATCAGACTAAAATACTTGAACTTGATACAAAAAGGAAAACGGTCAGAGTTCAACCTGGAGTTATTAGAGATGAATTAAATCAATATCTGAAGGAATATGGTCTATTCTTCGGGCCAAACACGTCCACCTCAAACCGTTGTATGATTGGCGGTATGGTAGGAAATAACTCCAGTGGTACTACATCTATTCAATATGGCGTAACGCGCGATAAGATCATTTCTTTAAAGACAATACTTTCAGATGGTTCCCATGCAACCTTTGAATCCATTACACAGGCGGAATACAAGAAAAAAATGGATTTGAATACCCTTGAAGGAACTATCTACAGAGAATTACATACGGAATTAGAAAATAAAAATATTCAGAAAAATATTAAAGAAGAATTTCCAAAAGAGGGTATTCACAGAAGAAATACAGGTTATGCAGTAGATGAGTTGTTACACAGTAACCTTTTTGGAGGTAAGGAGAAGGAAATTAATATTTGTAAACTGCTTAGCGGAAGCGAAGGAACACTTGCCTTTACAACGGAAATCACTTTGCAATTAGATGATAGTCCCCCTCCAATTGCTGCTATGGTAGTTACTCATTACAAAAATCTGGAGGATTGCCTTAAAGATGTGGTGCCTGTAATGAAGCATAACTTGCATTTATGTGAAATGATGGATAAAGTAATTTTGGATTGCACAAAAAACAATCGGGAACAGTTATCCAACCGATTCTTTGTTCAAGGTGATCCCGCAGCCTTACTAATGTTAGAGTTGAAAGGTGATTCAGAACAAGATCTTGAGCGTAACCTCGAGGAACTTATCAAGACTATTCAACGCTCCGGGCTGAGCTATGCAAATCCTATTCTCAGGGGAGAGAATATAAACAAGGCCATAGCACTAAGAAAAGCTGGTCTTGGTCTCTTGGGTAATATGGTAGGGGACAGGAAGGCTGTGGCTTGTATTGAGGATACAGCGGTTTCTTTAGATGACCTGCATGATTTCATTGGAGAGTTTACACAGATTATGAAAGATTATGGCCAGGATGCAGTCTATTACGCTCACGCAGGAGCTGGGGAGCTTCATTTAAGGCCGATTCTGAATTTAAAACGAGCAGAGGATGTTTCCTTATTTAGGTCAATCACTACAGATGTGGCTAAACTGACAAAAAAATACGGCGGATCTTTCAGTGGGGAACACGGAGATGGTATTGTTAGGGCCGAATTTATACCTATGATGCTTGGTGAGGAGAATTATAAACTGCTTGCCAGAATAAAATCTTATTTTGACCCTGATCATATTTTTAATCCCGGGAAAATTGTAGACGCTTATCCAATGGACAAATCATTGCGCTATGAAGTTGACCGCAAAGAGCCTGATATCAAAACAATTTTTGACTTCTCAGACAGCGAAGGGATATTGAAAGCTGCTGAAAAATGCAATGGGAGTGGAGATTGCAGAAAAAGCCATAAAGCCGCCGGGGGGATGTGCCCCAGTTATCATGCAACAAAGAATGAAAAAGATACTACCAGAGGACGAGCAAATGCGCTTCGTGATGTTCTCACAAATTCGGTTGAAACAAACCGTTTTAATTCCAATGAACTAAAAGAAGTCTTTGACCTCTGCTTAAGTTGTAAAGCCTGTGCCAGTGAATGTCCCAGTAATGTTGATGTTGCGACCTTAAAATCAGAGTTTTTATATCAATATCAGGAGACAAACGGATATAGTTTCAGAAATAAAATATTCGCATATAATACGAGGTTAAATGCTTTTGGGAGTATAGCACCCAAATTAACAAATGCGATTTATAATTCCCAAATGTTGGGTAATATGATCAGGAAGTTTTCCGGAATTGCATCTAAGAGAACCTTGCCTAATATTTCAAATATTAATTTAAATAAGTATCTTCAAAAAGCTAATAAAGAAGTAGTTATTAAAGTAAAAAAGGTAATTCTATATATTGATGAATTTACTGGGCACCTGGATGCCGAGGTTGGCAAAGACGCAATAGATTTGTTATGCGGATTAGGGTATGAAGTAAGTCTCTTTTACGCAGAAAGTGGTAGAACATTTATTTCAAAAGGCTTTTTAAATGAGGCTAAAAAACTGGCAGCAAAAAATATAGAGCAATTGCATGATTATACAAAACAAGGTTTACCAATTCTTGGAATAGAACCGTCTGCAATTCTGACCTTCAGAGATGAATATAAAAGATTTCACTTCAATGCTGAAAAAGTTGAATCAATTGCCTCTGCATCCTTTATTATTGAGGAATTTTTGTCTAATGAAATAAAAAATGGAATTATAAGAAAAGAACAATTTACAAAGTCTGCTGCTACAATTAAAATTCACAATCACTGCCATCAAAAGGCACTCTCTGATCAAAAAGTGACTTTTGACATATTAAACCTTCCGGAAAATTATAAGGTCAGTATCATAGCTTCTGGCTGTTGTGGCATGGCAGGATCCTTTGGCTATGAAAAGGAGCATTATAATACAAGCATGCAAATTGGCGAGTTAAAACTCTTTCCATCAATAAGAAAATCTGATGAGAACGTTATTATTGCGGCAAACGGGACGAGTTGCAGGCATCAGATTTTTGATGGTACAGGAAGGAAAGCCCAACACCCTGTAACTATTTTAAGAAATGCGCTATGCATCAATTGATTTGTCTTTTTTTTCGCAAGTTGTTGTTTTGGTATCTTTTTCATTTCCAGGGAGCTAATTAATTCGTTTAGTTCCATTGATTTTAGATCCTCATCACTAAAAAAAGGAGAGAGCTTGTCGTAACTGTATTTATAGATTTTCCAACGCTTAAATGAATACTCCAAGGCACTGAGGTTTTCAACCCAATCCCCGGAATTAAGATAAGTGCATTTACCATTCTTTGTCTCAAGAAATTGCTTTTTAGGCTGGTGAATATGTCCGCATATCACATAGTCATAACCCTTGGATAGCGCTGTTTCTACTGCGTTTCGTTCAAAATAGTCAATAAATTTCACAGCATTATTCGCACTATTTTTTATTTTTTTTGCCAGTGAATATCTTTCTTTTCCCAATTTAATAAGGCACCAATTTAAAATTCTATTTAAATAGAGTAAGAGACCGTAACCATGATCGCCCAGTTTGGTAAACCACTTTGCATGTCGCTTAAAAACATCAAAAATATCTCCATGAAATAACCAGGCTTTTTTGCCATCTAATTCTAGAACTAATTTATCCTGTATACTAATGTTGCCTATAATCGTATTGCTAAACTTCCGCAACATCTCGTCATGATTACCTGTAATATAGATGACTTCTGTACCCTTTGATGCCATACTTATAATTTTTTTGAGAATCCTCAAATGAGATGCGGGAAAGTAATGTTTACTAAACTGCCAGATATCAATAATATCCCCGTTTAAAATTAACTTTTTAGGTTCTATGCTGCTTAGATACGCCATTAATTCTTCTGCATGGCAGTTAAAACTGCCTAAATGCACATCCGATAATACCACTACATCTATATTCCGCTTTTTCAAAGGGTAAAAATTTGCTTGATTGCAAAATTAGATCTACTAGGATAATATTATTTTAAGTTAAAGTCATTAATATATAATATCAAGGTTAAGTTTAACCTGGATAAACGGCTATTTGTTACCTTAATATTAACTGGACTCGCGTTTTGGTTTCCGTTTATTTAACATCTATCTTTGACTGGTAAAACAAGAGTTTAAACTCTTAATTGGATATAGGAAAGACCCTGATTTATGGCTGGTAATACCTTTGGAACACTTTTTAAACTCACTACTTTTGGTGAATCTCACGGTAAAGCAATCGGGGGCGTTTTGGATGGATGTCCGTCTGGGCTAATTCTGGATATGGAAGCAATTCAGAATGAGTTGGATAGAAGAAAACCAGGCCAGTCAGCCATAGTTACCCAGCGCAAAGAACCGGATACAGTTGTTTTTTATTCCGGTATTTTTGAAGGGAAGACTACTGGCACACCTATTGGTTTTGCTATTTATAATACCAATCAAAAATCCAAAGACTACTCTCATATAAAGGACTCATATCGCCCTTCTCATGCGGATTATGTGTATGATAAAAAATATGGCTTTAGAGATTATAGGGGAGGGGGCAGAAGTTCTGCCCGTGAGACGGCCAGCCGCGTGGTGGCAGGCGCTATCGCTAAACAATTTTTAAATGGGATTAGTATTAATGCCTTCGTATCTCAAGTTGGTTCTCTTCGACTGGATAAACCCTATTCAGAACTGGATTTAAAATTAACGGAAAGCAATGCAGTTAGATGTCCGGATCCGGATACAGCTGCCAGGATGGAATCTTATATTAAAGAAATTCGAAAAGAAGGAGATACTGTTGGTGGGATTATTAGCTGTGTAATAAAGAATGTTCCTGTTGGCTTAGGAGAACCTGTATTTGATAAGCTTCATGCCGATCTTGGCAAAGCTATGTTATCTATTAATGCAGTTAAAGGGTTTGAATATGGTAGCGGTTTTGAGGGAGTTAAAATGAAAGGAAGTGTTCATAATGATCAATTTAAAACAGACGGCACCACGATTACCAATAACAGCGGGGGTATTCAGGGGGGCATAAGCAATGGTATGGACATATATTTTAGCGTGGCCTTTAAACCGGTTGCTACGGTTATTCAGTCTTATGAAACCATTGATAAAGATGGTAACATGGTCAAAACTCAGGGTAAAGGCAGACATGATCCTTGTGTGGTGCCAAGAGCGGTGCCAATAGTGGAAGCAATGGCGGCGCTGGTGCTTGCGGATTTCACTCTGCTAAATAGAACAATTAAATTATAAACTTCCTTTTTTATGGGTTTTCCTATCAATATACTATCTTTCAAACCTAAACTTTTTATATGAAGAAACTGGAATTGCATTGGCAAATCCTGATAGGGATGATCCTTGGTCTTCTTTTTGGCTTCGTAATGACCTACATTGAATGGGGTCGTGGTTTTGTAC
Source organism: uncultured Eudoraea sp. (assembly GCA_905479615.1). GTDB lineage: Bacteria > Bacteroidota > Bacteroidia > Flavobacteriales > Flavobacteriaceae > Eudoraea. The sequence goes on along the minus strand of CAJQNH010000133.1, from coordinate 2,078 downwards.
AGGATTGGATTAACCCTTTTGGTACAATTTTCGTTAAATTACTTAAGCTAATTGCAATCCCTCTTATTCTGGCCTCATTAGTTAAAGGTATTTCCGATTTAAAGGATATTTCAAAATTCAGAAATATTGGACTTAGAACAATAGCCATTTATATATGCACTACAATTATTGCTATTACCATCGGATTGGTTTTGGTTAATATTTTGCAACCAGGCGAAGGCATTTCAGAAGAAACAATTACAAAGTTAACAGAGACTTATGCTTCAGATAGTGGTGTAACTTCAAAACTGGAAGCAGCTTCTATGCAAAAACAAGTTGGCCCTTTACAGTTTTTGGAAGATATGGTACCGGATAATGCGTTTGGAGCGCTAAGTGATAATAGCCTGATGCTTCAAGTAATATTTTTTACTATTTTCTTAGGTATTTCTATGTTATTAATAGGTGAAAAAAGGGCCAAACCGCTAAAGAAATTTTTTGATTCACTCAATGATGTTGTACTCAAAATGGTAGATTTAATAATGCTTACGGCTCCTGTGGCAGTTTTTGCATTATTAGCTAATGTTGTAGCTTCTTCTGGTGATCCTGATCTGTTACTGGCATTATTGAAATATGCCGGGGTAGTAGTTTTGGGACTATTTTTAATGATTATTTTTTATACCATAGTGGTGGCTTTTTATACGAAGAAGAACCCTTTTTGGTTTCTAAAAGAGATAAGTCCGGCCCAGTTATTGGCTTTTTCTACAAGTTCTAGCGCTGCTACACTACCAGTGACTATGGAAAGGGTAGAAGAGCACATAGGAGTAGACAAAGAAGTATCTAGTTTTGTGCTTCCGGTAGGTGCAACTATCAATATGGATGGCACAAGTTTATATCAGGGTGTTGCGGCTGTTTTTATCGCTCAGGCACTAGATTTTCATCTTACACTTGGGGGGCAATTGACCATTGTGCTTACTGCCTTACTTGCGTCAATTGGTTCTGCCGCTGTACCTGGAGCTGGTATGGTAATGCTGGTGATTGTTTTAGAATCTATTGGTTTCCCATCAGATAAGCTGGCTATTGGTCTGGCCCTTATTTTTGCAGTAGACAGGCCTTTAGATATGTGCAGGACTATTATAAATGTTACCGGAGATGCAACCGTTGCCATGGTTGTTGCCAAGTCCGTCGGTAAATTAGGTAAACCACATATAGAGGACTGGGATGAATTTTATGAAGAAGTAAAATAAATTTAAAACTATACCCATGAATATTTGTTTTCTTATGTATCCCTGGGAAGAGATTGATCCTGAGAATGATACAAGCCTTGCGTTAATTAACGAATGCGTTAAACGAAACCACGGTGTAGCCTTGTGCACGCCCGCAAATCTCACAATTCGGAATAGTGTTACAAATGCCTTTTGCACTGTTATAGGCAGAATGGAGAAAGTGCCCGGAAGTCTTAAATCTTTTTATAAACAGGCAGAAATTAGAGAGGAAATGCTACCATTGGCCGGTTTTGATGTTATTTTCATGAGAGCCAATCCGCCACTTGATCCTATTATGTTAAATTTCTTAGATTCTGTAAAGGATGATGTGTTTATAGTAAATTCCCTGCAGGGTATAAGGGAGGCGAATAACAAACTTTACACCGCTGCTTTTGGTGACAGCCATAGTAATATAATTCCAGTTACCCATGTTTCCAAGAATAAGAATTATCTGGTAAAGCAGATTAAAGAATCTAAAGCTGATAAAATGATCTTAAAGCCATTAAATGGCTTTGGCGGTTCAGGAGTTATCCTGATTGAAAAATCAGCAATGTCAAATATAAAGTCACTTTTGGATTTTTATGTTTCCAGTTCCGATGGTTCATCCAATTATGTTATTCTTCAGGAATATATTGAAGGTGCAGATCAGGGTGATGTAAGAATCCTGATCTTAAATGGAGAACCTATTGGTGCGATGAGGCGTATTCCGGGTTCTGATGACCATCGCTCCAATGTTTCGGCAGGGGGTTCAGTTGCAAGGCATACACTTACAAAACAAGAAAAAGCGCTTTGTAAACAGATAGGACCTAAACTGGTAAAGGATGGACTATTTTTTGT
>CAJQNH010000132.1 GCA_905479615.1 uncultured Eudoraea sp. | reverse complement strand
CAGGCTCGCTGTGGGGCCTCAATACCAGGGCAAAGGCTATGCGCGAATGTTAATGAATTTTGCTGAAAATTATGCACGGGATAACAGGTATATCTCTATACGATTGGATACATTTAGCCAAAACAAAAGGAATCAAAAATTTTATGAGCAACGGGGATATCAAAAACTGGGAAATGTCTATTTCCCTAAACAAAGTAATTATCCTTTTTACTGTTATGAACGCGTTTTGTAACCCATTCTATTATTGAAAACAGTTGTAAGTTTCAAAACCATTAATAGCTTAGCTATTCCTGCAACCATAGCCGGGATAGCAGAACCTGTTTTATCTATAACCGATACTGCTATTGTCGGTAATATTGAAACCTACGGGCTGGAATCACTCGCGGCAGTTGGGATTGTAGGTTCCTTTTTGTCAATGCTAATATGGATCCTTGGGCAAACGCGAAGTGCCATATCTGCAATTATCTCTCAATATTTAGGAGCAGGCAAGCTGGATGAGGTAAAGAATTTACCGGCGCAGGCAATTTTTTTTAATGTAACTCTTAGTGTATTAATACTGTTTTCTACCATATTTATTGTTGAGGAGATTTTTGAATTATTGAATGCTTCGGGGAAGATATTAGAATTTTGTGTTACCTATTACTCCATTCGTGTTTGGGGTTTTCCCTTAACACTTTTTGTATTTGCCGTTATGGGAATTTTCAGAGGTTTACAAAATACATATTGGCCAATGCTCATAGCTATTACAGGAGCCTTGTTAAACATCGTGTTAGATTTTATTCTCGTTTACGGTATATCGGATATAATTCCTGCTTTTAACCTGGAAGGCGCTGCCTGGGCAAGCCTTATCTCCCAGGGTGTAATGGCCATAATGGCATTTATCCTACTACGGTTAAAAACCAATATTAGCCTTATCCCAAGGTTTCCGATACATATGGAGTTGGGGCGCCTGGCGCTAATGAGTTTCAATCTTTTTATCCGCGCTATTGCACTAAATATTACTCTTGTTCTTGCCGTACGAGAAGCTGCAGCACTTGGTGATAGATATATCGGAGCTCATACAATAGCCATAAATCTTTGGCTTTTTGCTGCCTTTTTTATAGATGGGTATGGTGCAGCAGGTAATATTATGGGAGGTAAACTACTTGGCGCAAAAGATTACAATACGCTATGGTCATTAGCTAAAAAAATTGCCCTATATGGCGGATTGGTGAGTTTATTTTTAATGCTTAATGGTTTTATCTTCTACAGACCGCTGGGTCGACTTTTTTCAAATGACCTTATTGTCCTGGAGACCTTCTACTCCATTTTCTTTATCCTTATCCTGGGATTACCAATGAATTCTATTGCCTTTGTTTTTGATGGTTTGTTTAAGGGGTTAGGTGAAATGAAATTTCTCAGGAATGTTCTGTTGACAGCCACTTTTTTAGGTTTTATTCCTTTATTATTTTTAAGTAAAACCTTCGGTTTTGGCCTACAAGGAATTTGGATTGCACTTACCATGTGGATGATAATTAGAGGTAGTGCCCTTGTATGGAAGTTCCGTAGAAAATTTCGCCCACTATTACAAAAGGTTTAATTTTACAAAAAATAATTCAAATGGGCACAAACAGACCCGCCGGCAGTCTTTATACCAAAATTGAGAATAGAACTGCTACTATAGAATTTGGTCATCCTGCAAGTAATTCTTTTGTCAGTGAACTTTTAGACCGATTAACTGATGAACTTAAAAAAATTTCTTCCAATAAGGCAGTTTCTATTGTTGTTTTAAAATCAGAAGGAGATAGGGCTTTTTGCGCAGGTGCCTCCTTTGATGAATTGCTGGCAATATCAAACACAGACGAAGGGACAACATTTTTTAGTGGTTTTGCTAATGTTATCAATGCTATGCGAGAATGTGTACATCCTATCATTGGCAGAGTGCAGGGTAAAGCCGTGGGCGGAGGAATTGGCCTTATCGCTGCATGTGACTATGTCTTTGCTGTTGAAACTGCTTCTGTAAGACTTTCCGAACTTTCTATTGGGATAGCACCATTAGTTATTGAACCTGCCGTTCAACGTAAAATAGGAATCGCTGGTTTTACCGAATTGGCTTTGTCTCCTACCGAATGGAAAAATGCCTATTGGGCCCAGGAAAAAGGACTGTATTCTAAGGTTTTTAATTCCATTAAAGAAATGGACAAGGAGTTGGAATTTTTTATGTTATCTCTGGCATCCTATAATCCGGAAGCCTTAAGAGCTATAAAAAAGATTCTTTGGGAAGATACTACATCGTGGAGCGAATTATTGACCAATCGAGCTGAGATTTCTGGTAAATTAGCCCTTTCACCAGCTAGCAAGGATAAATTAAAAAGTCTTAAAAAATAATAGTATGCAAATTTTTGAATTCCTAAACGGGGAGCTTCTCTTTCCAATGCTGGCTCTTTTAGTAGTAGCTATATATATATTTAATAGAATTAGAAACAGGAGGAAATTTAAAAAATAGGCTTATCTCCCTTAATATTACCGTACAAAATAGTCTATGCTCCCCTATAAAGATTTTATACATTTGTAGCAGATTTAAAACGAATGCACAAAATAAGGATTACCAAACAATTCACTTTTGAAACCGGCCATGCGCTTTATGGCTACGATGGTAAATGTAGAAATGTACATGGCCATAGTTATAAACTTTCTGTTACCGTAATAGGCATTCCAATTACGGATACACCCAATGTTAAACTTGGAATGGTCATTGATTTTGGTGACTTAAAGAAAATAGTAAAAGAAGAAATTGTTGAGCCTTTTGATCATGCTACGGTATTTAACAAAAATACGCCTCATATGGAATTGGCAAAAGAATTAAAAGACCGGGGGCATAAAGTAATCCTTGCAGATTACCAGCCCACCAGTGAAAATATGGTAATTGATTTCGCAAGCAAAATTAAAACCCGCTTATCTAAAGAAATACAATTGCATTCAATTAAACTTCGCGAAACAGAAACTGCCTTTGCCGAATGGCATGCCGGTGATAACTAGGCTGCATTATGTATCTTTACACTAAATGAAAAGCATCTCTGTTCCAATAGGTAAAAAGGTATATTTTGCCAGCGATAACCATTTAGGTGCCCCAACATGGGAACAAAGCCTTCCTCGGGAAAAGAAATTTGTGGCATGGTTGGATGGAGTGAAGGAGGATGCGGCCGCTATTTTCCTGCTTGGAGATTTATTCGATTTCTGGTTTGAATATAAAACCGTTGTTCCTAAAGGATTTACGCGAACCCTTGGTAAGCTTGCAGAAATTACAGACTCAGGCATTCCTGTATTCTATTTTGTAGGGAATCACGATCTCTGGATGAATGGGTATTTCGAAAATGAACTCAACATCTCCGTTTATCATAAACCTCAACAATTCAAAATCAATAGTACTACATTTTTTATTGGTCACGGGGATGGATTGGGGCCCGGTGATAAAGGATATAAGAGGATGAAGAAACTTTTCACAAATCGGCTAGCCCAATGGTGTTTCCGGTGGTTACACCCGGATCTGGGGGTTAAGTTAGCTCAATATTTCTCTGTAAAAAATAAATTAATATCCGGGGAGGAAGACATTCACTTTTTGGGCGAGGATAAAGAATGGCTCGTGCAATATTCTCTGAGAAAACTAAAAGAAAAACACCACGATTACTTCGTTTTCGGGCACAGGCATTTACCTCTGGAAATAGCTTTAGCTGAGACATCCTCTTACGTCAACCTCGGCGACTGGATTTCTTATTATACTTATGGAGTCTTTGATGGCACAAAACTCTCTCTGGAAACTTATGTGAAGTAGCTGCTTTATCTTAAATCCTTCACTTTCAGCTGTAAGCTAACAATTCCGTTCCAATGATTTTCTTCCAAAGAGAAAACGGCGCTAAATGATTTTCCATTTTGCACATCCGGAAGCTTACTTCCCAAATTAAACCCTATGGCTCCAACCGGACCACAACCATTTTGAGTAACAGCAAGTTTAAGATGCTTATTATCCTCTCCAACCCCTTTTGCATAACCGGTATCCCGGAGGTTTTCTGTCATAAAAACAGGGGTCATATTACCCGGACCAAAAGGCGCAAATTGTTGAATTATACGTAAGAGTTTAGGACTTATCTGATCTAAATTGAGTTTTGAGTCAATGTTGATCTCCGGGGTCAAAAGATTTGGGTCTATTGTTTCAGCTACCACCTTTTCAAACTGCGACTTAAATATTTCATATTGTTCTTCAACTAACGTTAGCCCTGCAGCGTATTTATGACCTCCAAACTGTTCTATAGAATCGGCACAACTTTCTAAGGCATTATAAACGTCAAAACCCTTGACAGATCTGGCCGATGCGGCCAGCTTATCGCCACTTTTTGTGAACACTAATGTAGGCCTATAGTAAGTTTCTGTAAGTCTCGAGGCAACTATTCCAATGACCCCTTTGTGCCAGGTGTCTTTATAAACAACGGATGTAAATTTATCTTCTTCCTTGTTCTGAAGGATCATGGCAAGTGCTTCCTCTGTAATCTCACGGTCCAATCCCTTCCTGTTCGTGTTAAATTCTTCAATCTCTGAAGCATATTTAAATGCCTGCTCCATGTTTTGCTCTATTAATAGATTTACCGCATATTGACCATGTCTCATGCGCCCTGCTGCATTTATTCTGGGGGCAATTATAAAAACAACATCTGTTATGGTGAGTTTTTTCTTCTGAAGGTTCTTTATTATTGCCTTAAAACCAGTTCTTGGAGCCGAATTAATTACCTCCAACCCAAAATAAGCCAATACTCTGTTTTCGCCTGTTATGGGTACAATATCTGCCCCAATCGCGGTTGCTACAAGATCCAGGTATGGAATGAGTTTATCAAAGCTATCCTCTCTTATAATACTTAGTGCCTGTATAAGTTTAAAACCTATACCACATCCGCATAATTCTTCATATGGATAGGTACAATCGCTTCTTTTTGGATCCAAAACAGCTACAGCATCTGGTAGTTTCTTTCCGGGTCTGTGGTGGTCACATATGATAAAGTCAATTCCTTTTTCCCTGGCGTAGGACACTTTATCGATAGCCTTTACACCGCAATCCAATGCTATAATAAGAGCAAAATCATTGTCCTCTGCAAAATCAATTCCCGCATAAGATATGCCATAGCCTTCCGCGTATCTGTCAGGAATATAGGTTGCCACATTAGGGTATAGCGTTAATAAATATGATGATAGTAACGCTACCGCAGTGGTTCCATCAACATCATAATCCCCATAAACAAGAATGTTTTCATTTGCCTGTATGGCATGTTCTATCCGCTTCACAGCTAATTCCATGTCCTTCATAAGAAATGGGTCATGGAGGTCGGAGAGTTGAGGTCTGAAAAACTTTTTGGCCTCTTCATATGAAGTTACACCACGCTGAAGCAATAGTTGAGCTATTAGCCGATCTACTTTGAGTATTTCGGCGAAAGCTTTAATTTGCTTAGCATCTTGTTTTGGTTTTAATGTCCAGCGCATTGCCTCATTTTATCTGTCTATTGTAATATAAGACGAATTCCTGCATCTTAAATGCAGAAATAACTCTTTTATTTTTCTTTTGATCAATCTGTACTACCCTGAAGAATGGGTGTCAATCTTTATGGAATATTGTTTTTATTTCAAGCTTTGCAAACCTCCTGAACATTTCCATTACACCACAATACTTTTCAACTGAAAGATCTACGGCTCTTTGCAATTTTTTTTCTTCCAGACTGTCTCCCCAAAAATGGTATTCTATGGTAACGGAATCATAGTATTTGGGATGTTCATCCGTTAAATTAGCAATGGTCTCAATACTAAAGTCCTCTACATTGAGTTTCATTTTTTTTATAAGCATAGCTACATCAAGACCAGAACACCCGGCTAAAGCGGAAAGCATGAGAGCTTTAGGCTTAAGGCCATTGCCCTCTCCCCCATCATCAGGGCCAGCATCTATAGTAAAATTTAATCCGGAGGGATTAGTACTTTCAAAGGCCATATTGCCTAACCATTTGGTTGTAATTTGATTTGTTGTGCTCATAATTTTTCGTTTCTTGTGGAATACAAAAATACCACCACTATGCCACTTGTACAACCTCTTAATCCTAATCATGATAAGCAAACTAAAGAATTAGCAGAATTCTTCAATGAAACCCTGGGGTTTTGCCCAAATTCTGTACTCACCATGCAACATAGACCTGCAATATCCAAGGCTTTTATTAACCTTAACAAGGCGGTTATGGCCAATGAAGGAAAGGTGACTTCTGCACTTAAAAGAATGATTGCCTGGGTCAGCAGCAATGCAACTGGTTGTCGTTATTGCCAGGCCCATGCCATAAGGGCTGCAGAACGGTATGGTGCCGAGCAGGAGCAATTGGATAATATTTGGGAATACAGAACGCATCCTGCCTTTTCGGAAGCTGAGCGTGCTGCTCTGGATTTTTCCCTGGCCGCTTCGCAGGTTCCCAATGCGGTAGATCTAAACATCAAGAATAAATTGTATAAGTATTGGAATGAAGGTGAGATTGTTGAAATGTTGGGAGTAATTTCTCTTTTTGGTTATCTAAACCGTTGGAACGATTCTATGGGAACAACTATTGAAGATGGAGCTGTAGAAAGTGGGGAGCTTTATTTGGGTAAATATGGATGGGAAAAGGGGAAACATAAATAAATTAGCGTATTAAAATGAAAATTGATCATATTTTGAACCGGATTCCAGAGTGAGAATAATTATTTTTTTCCTGCAACCACAATTACAAATTCTCCTTTGGGTGGTTTGCTTTCAAAATGCTCTAATACTTCTGAAGTAGTCCCCCTGATGGTTTCTTCATACATTTTAGTAAGTTCCCTGGAAACGGATAATCGTCGTTCCGGGCCAAAACAGCTTACAAATTGTGATAACGTCTTTAGAAGCTTATGTGGTGATTCATAGAAAACCATAGTTCGAGTTTCTTCTGCCAGATCATTTAATCTGGTTTGTCTGCCTTTTTTTATTGGCAGGAAGCCTTCAAACACAAAGCGATCGTTGGGAAGTGCGCTATTTACAAGTGCAGGAACAAAAGCAGTTGCTCCCGGAAGACATTCAATTTCTATTCCCTGTTCAACACAAGCCCGACTTAGTAAAAACCCCGGATCGGAAATAGCGGGAGTACCAGCGTCAGAAATTAGTGCTATTTGCTCTCCACTTTTAAGTCTTCGTACAATACCATCTAACGATTTATGTTCATTATGCATATGATGGCTCAGCATTGGGGTGTTTATGTTGTAGTGCTGTAAAAGTTTATTGCTTGTGCGAGTATCTTCAGCCAATATCAGATTTACCTCCTTAAGAACTTTAATTGCTCTTAAGGTAATATCCTCCAGATTTCCAATAGGTGTTGGAACAATAAATAACTTGCCTGTTAGCACTGTTTTAAGATCTTACCTTCTTTTTTAGGAAGTATGAGCAATATACATTTCTTATAATTGCAGTAAATCCGGTACTAGAAATTATGAGAATCTACGCTCTATAAGCGCAAGAAATCTGGATTCATATTCTTCCTTTCCTGCCCATTGACTGTAATCTGGCTTAACCATATTTTCAATGAAGGCCATAGAACGCTCATGAGAATCAATGGTGTTCAGTTGTGAAACCACCCTGTTAAAGTCTTCTGTACTATCATTAAAAAGATGTTTAACAAAAGCCAGTCTGTCATTTAAACCAACTGTTATTTCCTTGTTTGTGAGTTTATCATTCAAGGATTTGGTCTTGGAAACTTCTTTTATTTCCTGAGAAATATGTGCTGAGGTTTTGTTATTATCATCCTTTGTGGTCTCAGGTTTTGCGACAAATTCTGCAAATAGCCTGTCATTATCCTCACTATTTGGCATTTCAGATACCATACCTTTTATGGTATCAATTCCCTGTGTAATAATATCTTCTTCGTGCGGATTATTTTCGGGAACGAATTTACTTTCATTCAATACGGCATTCGCCATTTTTTCAAACCTGGATGCCAGAACATTTTTGGATACATCTATTTCAATATCGTTGAGTTTTTCATCAATGAACTTAAGAACGGCCAATTTTTCGTATAGAGTTCTCGCAGCTTCATATAATTCAGGTATCTCCATCTCAGTAAGACCCCTTGAGGTAATTATATCTGTGGACATCTTAATTAATTCCTCTTTCAGTTTTTGCTTCATTTCTTTTTGTTTAGACTAAACAGTAAAGGTCTATCTTTTTTAATACTTTTATATTTTGTTATCCTAAATAAGGGAATAAACCCCTTACTTTGGCTTAAAATTACAAAATGTTTCTCGAAAACACTGTTAATCATAAGGAACAATTCGGTTGGATAGAGGTTATCTCTGGCTCAATGTTTTCCGGGAAAACGGAGGAACTGATCCGCAGGCTTAAAAGAGCCCAGTTTGCAAAGCAAAAAGTAGAAATATTTAAACCCATTGTAGACACCAGATATCATGAAGAGAAAGTAGTCTCTCATGATGAAAATGAAATTCGTTCCACGCCTGTCCCGGCAGCTGCAAATATCCGCCTTCTGGCAGACGACTGTGATGTGGTTGGAATAGATGAGGCTCAGTTCTTTGATGATGAAATTGTGACTGTCTGCAATGATCTTGCAAATATGGGGATACGTGTTGTTGTTGCCGGACTAGATATGGACTTTAAAGGTAATCCTTTCGGGCCAATGCCAGCTTTAATGGCTACTGCGGAATACGTAACCAAGGTTCATGCTATTTGTACACGTACCGGTAATCTTGCCAATTATAGTTTTAGAAAATCCAATAATGATAAGTTGGTGCTACTGGGAGAAACAGAAGAATACGAACCTTTAAGCCGTGCGGCATTTTACAAAGCTATGCTCAAAGAAAAAATTAATAAAATGAAGGTAGAAGCCGAGGAGATAAAACAGGGTAAAAAAGACACCAATGCCTAGAGTTAAAGAGACTACACTGGAGTTGGATCTTGAGGCTTTAGAACATAATTACAATTATATAAGAACCAAAATTCATCCTTCAACCATGTTTTTGGCTGTGGTTAAGGCTTTTGCCTATGGCAGTGATTCCGTGATCATTGCAAAAAAACTGGAGGAACTAGGCGTAGATTATATAGCGGTGGCTTATGCCCATGAAGGAAAGGTTTTAAGGGAGGCAGGGATTAAAACCCCAATACTTGTATTGCATGCACAGCCTTCTAATTATGCAATGGTTATTAAATATTGCCTGGAACCCAGTCTGTATTCCCCCAGAGTACTCAGAGAATTCATAAAGGCTTCAAAGGCGGAAAAACAAAAGGCCTATCCCGTACACATAAAATTCAACACAGGGCTTAACAGGCTTGGATTTTGGGAAAATGATATCAGCAATATTGCCGGGCAACTTGAGGGCAGAGATGAATTGAAAATAAAATCAATATTTTCTCATTTAGCGGCCTCTGAAGACACGTCTGAAGAGGAATTCAGCCAAAATCAAATTAAATCCTTTGAAAAGATTGCCGAGGAATTTACGTCCAAATTGAAAATTAGGCCATTTATGCATATTCTTAATACCTCCGGAATATTCAATTATCCTGAAGCGCAATTCCAAATGGTTAGAAGTGGTATTGGCCTTTATGGCTATGGAAATGAAGCCAGGTATGATGCTAAGTTGCGGCCTGTAGCCACATTAAAAACAATAATCTCGCAGATACACAAAATAGAACCTAATGAAAGCGTGGGTTACAATAGAGCTTTTACTGCCGAGGGAACCAAAAAAACGGCAACTTTGCCTCTTGGGCATGCTGACGGAATAGGAAGACAATATGGTAATGGAAAAGCTTCGGTTTTAGTGAATGGTATGGAGGCGCCTATTATTGGAAATGTTTGCATGGATATGATCATGATAGACGTAACGGGAATTGAATGCAAGGAGGGTGATCAAGTAATTGTATTTGGAAAAGCGCATTCCGCCGAGAATTTTGCAGCCGGAGGGAACACAATTTCTTATGAACTGCTAAGTGATATTTCTCAAAGAGTTAAAAGGGTAATTACAGGGGCTTAATCAACTAATTAACAAATTGTTAAGAATAGTTATTTTGAGTATCTTGTCATCTCATTTATAAGCTAACCATTTAAAACAAATGACATGTTAAAAGAATTTAAGAATTTCATTATGACCGGCAATGTAATTGACTTTGCAGTTGCTGTAATTATGGCAGGAGCCATGGGCCTTGTTATTAATGGCTTTGTAGCCGACATTATTATGCCAATTGTGGGTGAATTTGCAGGAGGTGTAGATTTTGCTAATTTAAAATATGTCCTCACTGAAGCCTCCGGGGCCGAAGGAGAAGCTGGCTATGTAGCAGAAAATGCAGTTCGTTGGGGAGCATGGGTAAACACCATTGTTAATCTCTTTATTGTAGGGTTCGTAATGTTTATTGTTGTTAAGGCTTATAACAAAACAAAAACGCCCCCTGCACCAGCTGCGCCCTCTGGTCCAAGTCAGGAAGAACTATTAACACAAATAAGAGATTTATTAAAAAAATAACAAGAACTAAAACTCCTTTTCGAGAGTTACCGCTACATTACTAAACTAACTTAAAGGCCACCAATTAGTTTTCGCAAATTAAATTGGTGGTCATTTTTTATATCTGTTTTAATTATAACATTTTGTTACATATGTATGAATCTAATAAAAAATCTTGTTCGTCAACATTGGTTGCAATACCTTTGAATACAAAATAATAAAAACATGAAAGTAGCTGTAGTTGGCGCAACAGGAATGGTTGGCGAAGTAATGCTAAAAGTGCTTAAAGAGCGAAATTTTCCAATATCTGAATTATTATTGGTCGCCTCTGAGCGATCTGTTGGCAAACAGATATCCTACAATGGGCAATCCATAAGCGTAATAGGCCTTGCTGATGCCGTAACTGCACGTCCGGATTTGGCTATATTTTCTGCCGGCGGGGATACGTCACTAATATGGGCACCAAAATTTGCCGCAGCCGGAACCACGGTAATTGATAATTCGTCGGCCTGGCGTATGGATCCTGAAAAAAAATTGGTTGTTCCGGAAATCAATGCAAATAAATTAACCAAAGAAGATAAAATAATTGCCAATCCCAATTGTTCTACTATTCAACTTGTTATGGTACTAGCACCCTTGCATGCAAAATATAAAATGAAGCGGGTGGTAGTTTCAACCTATCAATCCGTTTCGGGAACAGGGGTAAAAGCTGTTAAACAGTTGGAGAATGAAATGGCCGGAATACAAGGTGAAATGGCATATCCATATCCTATCAACAGGAATGCCCTGCCACATTGTGACACTTTTATGGAAAATGGATATACCAAAGAAGAAATGAAGTTGGCCAGGGAACCTCAGAAGATACTAGACGACCGCACTTTTTCAATTTCAGCAACTGCCGTGCGCATTCCTACCGCAGGAGGTCATTCTGAATCGGTAAACGTTGAATTTAAATCTGACTTTGAACTAAATGAAGTAAGAAGAATTCTGAAGAATACCCCGGGAGTTATTGTACAGGATAATCCGGATACCAATACTTATCCAATGCCGGTTTATGCGCATGACAAAGACGATGTTTTTGTAGGAAGAATACGAAGAGACGAAACGCAGCGAAAGACCTTAAATATGTGGATAGTTGCCGATAATCTCAGAAAAGGTGCTGCTACCAATGCTATTCAAATAGCTGAATACCTGGTGGACAATGAACTTCTCTGATAGCCCTGTTATAAAATCTGCTAAAACCATTTAGTGCATTAGAATTTAAAGGTTTTTTTATGGTATTTTTAGCCTTTAAAAAATTGTGCCTGATGAGAAATATTGGAATCCTATTACTTCTTATTTTGATTAGCGCTTCTTGCAAAAATTCAGAAAAAAAAGATACTATTACTGTGAACTATCCATTGACCAAAAAAGCAGATACTGTTGACAACTATTTTGGAACTACAGTTAACGATCCTTATCGCTGGTTAGAAGATGACCGGAGTGAAGAAACGGAAACATGGGTTAAAGAAGAAAACGCTGTCACTTTCGGCTATTTGGAAAAAATCCCATTCAGGAAAGATTTGAAGAATAGATTAGAGCAACTATGGAATTATGAAAAACTAAGTTCCCCCTTCAAGGAGGGTGATTACACCTACTTTTATAAGAATGATGGTTTGCAAAACCAATATGTGGTATATCGTCAAAAAGAGAATCAGGAAGCAGAAGTTTTTTTAGATCCAAATAGCTTTTCAGAAGATGGTACTACTTCATTAATGGACTTGAGTTTTACAAAAGATGGTTCTATGGCTGCTTACTCCATTTCCGAGGGAGGTAGTGACTGGAGGAAGGTAATTGTTATTGAGACAGAAGGGAAGACTATTGTTGAAGACACCCTAATTGATGTGAAATTTAGCGGCCTTTCCTGGTTTGGGAATGAAGGCTTATATTATTCAAGCTATGACAAACCTAAAGGCAGTGAACTCTCTGCGAAGACAGACCAACATAAACTGTACTACCATAAACTGGGTACTCCTCGAAGTGCTGATGCATTAATTTTTGGAGGTATTCCTGAAGAAAAACACAGATATATTGGCGCGAGTGTGACTGAGGATAATAATTATCTCCTTATTTCAGCTGCAAATTCTACCTCGGGTAATAAGCTTTATTTAAAGGATTTGACAAAGCAGGATAGCAAGCTGGTAACTATATTAAATCATGAAGATTCAGATACCAATGTCCTTGAAAATGTAGGCTCAAAGCTTTACCTGGTTACCAATTTAAATGCTCCTAATAAGAAGATCATAACTGTAGATGCTTCAGACCCAGGTCAAGAAAACTGGGAAGATTTTATTCCTGAAACGGAGAATGTTCTTAGTCCTAATACCGGCGGGGGTTACTTCTTTGCAGAATATATGATAGATGCCATATCCAAAGTTTTCCAATATGATTATGACGGTAAACTTATACGTGAAATAAAGCTTCCCGGGATAGGCAGTGCAAGTGGTTTTGGTGGTAAAAAAGAAGAAAAAGAATTCTACTTTTCATTTACCAATTATTACACTCCGGGCTCCTCTTATAAATACAACGTGGAAACAGGTAATTATGCCCCCCACTGGATACCGAAAATTGATTTCAATTCAGATCATTATGAGTCTAAGCAGGTTTTTTATACCTCCAAAGATGGAACAGAAATCCCGATGATTATAACCTATAAAAAGGGACTAAAACTCAATTCCAAAAACCCCACTATTCTCTATGGTTATGGCGGGTTCAATATTAGTCTTACACCCTCTTTCAGTATTGTCAATGCCGTTTGGATGGAACAAGGAGGTGTTTATGCTATACCTAGTTTGAGAGGTGGTGGAGAATATGGGAAAAAATGGCATAATTCCGGAATAAAAACCAAAAAACAAAATGTGTTTGACGATTTTATAGCTGCTGCAGAGTACCTTATAGAAAACAAATATACCTCATCAGCAAACCTGGCAATAAGAGGTGGTTCTAATGGTGGCCTTTTAGTGGGGGCTACCATGACTCAAAGACCCGAACTAATGAAAGTAGTGCTACCGGCTGTAGGTGTTCTGGACATGCTGCGTTATCATACGTTCACGGCAGGAGCAGGATGGCATTATGATTATGGCACTTCTGAAGAGAGTGAAGAAATGTTTCAATACCTGAAAGCTTATTCCCCCATTCACAATGTAAAAGAAGGGGTCGCATACCCTGCCACCTTGATTACAACAGGAGACCATGATGACCGGGTTGTACCAGCCCATAGCTTTAAATTTGCGGCCGAACTACAAGAGAAGCAGTCAGGTCCTAACCCTACTCTTATTCGCATTGAAACTAATGCCGGGCATGGAGCAGGGACCCCTGTTAGTAAAATAATTGAACAGTATGCCGATATTTTTGCATTTACTTTTTATAATATGAACTATAAGGAGTTGCCAAACAGGGCCGTGATAAAGGAGTTTAAAGAGTAACTATCAATAATTCAGCACAAAATCCGTTTCTAAAGAAACCGATTTTTTTTTAGAAGTCGTTTACGATAATAATCATGTTAAAAATAACCGGTCTATCTTTTACCTATGACAAGGATCCAGTACTGGATGATATTAGCTTCTCTGTTGATAGAGGTGAACATCTGGGAATAATGGGTCAAAGTGGTTGCGGTAAAAGCACCCTATTACAACTAGTCTACGGATCTCTTCAGCCGGATCAGGGAGAAATATATTGGGGGAAAAAGCAAGTTAAGGGGCCTCTTTTTAAGCTTGTCCCCGGAGAGTCCTACATGAAGTATATGTCCCAGGGGTTCGACCTTATGGGAGCCACTACAGTATCTGAAAATATTTCTGAATATCTATCCGTGTTTTATCCCAAAGAACTAAAAGAACGTACTGAAGAGTTACTTGATATTATCGAAATGAAAAGGTTTGCAAAAACCAAAGTAAAGCATCTTAGTATTGGACAGCAACAGCGCGTTGCCCTGGCCAGGGCTTTGGCCCAGAAACCTGAGTTATTGCTACTTGATGAACCATTCAGCCATATAGATAATTTTAGAAAAAACAGCCTAAGAAGAAATCTATTTAACTATCTGAAGGAAGAGAAGATAACTTGCTTAACCGCCACTCATGACAACAATGATATACTGCCATTTGCAGATAACGTACTCGTACTAAAGGATACACAGATATTGGCTAAGGAACCAATTCTTGAATTATATAAGACTCCCCGAAATCTTTACATTGCTTCGCTTTTTGGTGAAGCTAATCTGGTTCCAATCAATATTATCAAATCATACGCAGATACCAAACGAAAAATTATTGTCTACGCCCATGAATTTAAAGTATCCCGAAATTCCGGTATTCCTGTGTTTGTAAAAAAAACATATCCGATGGGAAGTCACTATCTGGTTGAAGGGTTTACAGAAGAGCAAATAATCTATTTTAATTCAGAACGGGATATGGAGATTGCAACAAGAGTTTTTCTCAATATTTCCCTTGAAACAATTAACCAACGTTTAAAACTCTAATCGACCTTTGCACGATGAACAAAGACTTGATTTTACAGGAATTAAAGTTCAAAGCCGTCCGAAGCGGGGGTGCAGGTGGCCAGCATGTAAATAAAGTATCCACAAAAGTGGAGCTTACTTTAAACCTGGCTAGTTCCAAAGCATTTAATGACTCTGAAAAAGAACGCTTATATAAAAAACTCAATAAACGACTTACATCGGAAAACAAACTCCTTGTTCAATGCGATGAATCCCGGAGCCAACATAAAAATCGGGAAATTGCAGAAGACCGTTTACTAAAACTAATTGAGGAGGCATTAAAGATTCCAAAAAAACGTAAAAAAACTTCTCCTTCAAAAGCTTCAGTAGAGAAACGATTAAAAAGTAAAAGAGTAGTAGCAAAGAAGAAAACGAGCCGGAAAAAACCGGAAGATGATTGAATAAATTATTGGTCAACAGTATTTATTAAAGTACCAATTCCATCAATTTCAATTTTAATTTCATCATCTTTTTGCAAAGTAAAATCAGTAGACGGCACTATCCCGGTTCCTGTCATTAACAGGCTGCCAAAGGGAAAAGAATTTTCTGCATAGAGGTAACTTACCAAATCTTCAAACTTGCGTTTAATTTGATCAATCCCTATCGCTCCGCTGAAAACCTGTTTACTTTCTCTCCGTATTTCAAGTCTTATTTTCGTTGTTTTAGGAAGAGGTCCCTCAACAACTAAAATACAGGGACCAATAGCAGCTGACCCATCGTAAGTCTTTGCCTGGGGCAAATACAAAGGATTTTCTCCTTCAATACTTCTGGAACTCATATCATTGCCAATAGTGTATCCAATAATTTTTCCGTTTGAACTAATTACAAGCGTTAACTCAGGTTCTGGAACATCCCAGGTAGAATCTTTTCTTATCCTAACTTTTCCTCCGGAGCCAACCGCTCTGTATCCCATAGACTTAAAGAATAATTCCGGCCGTTCTGCAACATATACCCTGGCATAAAAATTACTGCCTCCTTTTTCTCTTGATTCCTCCTCACGTCCTAGTTTGCTATTGAAATAGGTAACTCCACTGGCCCAGATCTCCTGGTTTTCTGCAGGAGCAAGGAATCCTTTTTTTACATAAACTTCCGGATCTTGTACAGGGTCTATCCCGGAAATCAGATGCTCAATCTTTTTAAAAAGGTTATCGTCATTAATGAACGAATCCCAATCTTCACCTTCCAGAAGATAAAATATCCCTTTGTTTTCGATAAGAATCCCATTGTATATCCTATAAACTTTCATATTAATATGGATTATGTAATTATTTAAAGGTTGCCGATGGCAAAGAACAATTTATTGAAAAATATGTGATTCTGAGTGGTTTTAAGGAATTCCTTTATTAAAAAGGTTAAATAACCTTTTTAATACAAATCGTTTTTTGATTAAAATCAAAACAATGACCTTCAGATTTCCCCAATAAGTTTTTTCCAATAGGACTAAGTGAAGAAACACAATATATTTGGGTAGGGCCCTTTTTGAAGGCTCCGGCAGAAATTGAAATATAATACACCCCCTCTGTGGTAATCACAAGACTGCCCTGACCAATATTTGCCTGGCTTGCGAGATTACTAATACCTGCTAATGCCTGTCTCATCTTTTCCGCTTCATATAGCTGATGCCCCAGCTTCTCCCTTTCAAGTTGAATCATGGCCCTCCCCGTTTCATGTTTATCCCCAGCGCTACTCTTTGTCTCAGATTTTAGAGAGTCGTTAATGCTATTTATATTATTCTGGATACGTTTAATCCTATCCCCTGCGAATGATTCACAAAATCTGCGTAATTCATCCTTGATGGCTGCTGAAATTTCCATATCAGACTAAATCAGCTAATTTTTTTCCTACCAGGCTACCTATTGCAATTCCCATTCCTCCCAGCCTTACTCCGCATATTAAGTTATCTGAAAGTTGCTTTACTATTGGTCTCTTTGTATTACCTATCCCCATAATCCCGCTCCATCTGCGTTCAATTTCAAAATCTGTATGTGGCAATATGATTTCTTGTAACATGCTGTCCAGGCGATTCTGAATTAGTTCTGTTTGTCCAAATTCTGATGTTTCTTCCGTTTTGAAATCCAGATTTCTACCCCCGCCCAAAAGAATACGATTATCAATATTTCTAAAGTAATAAAATCCCTCATCGAGGTGAAAAGTCCCTTTAATCTTAAGATTTTTAATTGGTTTTGTAATCAAAACCTGTGCCCTTGCCGGTTTAACTTCTTCATTTAGAAGCTGAGCCGCAAATCCATTTGTAGCGATTATAAGCTTTCTTGTCTCAAATTCAAACTGGTTGGTACAAACCTTTACGCTTCCATGACTGTCATCAAAAGAGGTAACGGTAATTGAGTTTAATATGTTTACTCCAGCATTACGGACCAATGACAGCAAAGAATTCATCATGGCCCCGGTATTAATTTGTGCTTCAAACCTACTGGTGATATATTGATTTTGAATCTTATTAAAGTTAAAAGTGTTTGGGTGAAAATAATATGCATCTTCTCCATAAACAGGCTTGAGCAAATTATTAATAGTAAAGAGAGCTTCGGAGCAGTCGCTAAATAATTTAGTGTGTTCTTTTAAAAAAAGTTCATGCCCCCCATGCTGTTGAAAACCTATTTTGGAATCCCCCAGAGTAGTGCGTAATAATTGAATTCCTTCCCGTCTGCTTCTCACCAATTCTAATACTTCTTCATGAGAATGGGTTTTAAGGTCACTGACAATTTCTGAGATACTACCAAAACATGCAAATCCCGCATTTTTTGTACTTGCCCCCTGGGGTAAAGTACCTTTTTCAAGAACTAGGATTTTCGCTTTTGGATATTTTTTGCTTAAATAATATGCGCAATTAAGGCCCACAATACCACTCCCAACAATAGTAAAATCAATGTTGGATAACCAAGTTTTATATTCCCAATAACTAAGATTCATTGTGCTATAAAAAAACTCCGACGATGGCCGGAGTTCATATTCTATTCTTCTGGTTTAGGATCCATTTTAAAATCTTCCATGAATTTAGTGGTATAATTCCCCGCCAGATAATCCGGATGATCCATTAATTGCCTGTGAAACGGAATAGTCGTAGCTATTCCTTCAATTACAAATTCGTCCAAAGCTCGTTTCATTTTATTTATTGCCTCTTCCCTGGTCTGGGCTGACGTAATCAGCTTGGCAATCATGGAATCATAATTCGGAACAATTGTATATCCGCTGTATACATGCGTATCCAATCGAACCCCATGACCTCCAGGGGTATGCAATGTAGTTATTTTGCCAGGTGAAGGCCTGAAATCATTATAGGGGTCTTCCGCGTTAATCCGGCATTCAATAGCATGAAGTTTTGGGACATAATTTTTACCTGAAATAGGCACTCCGCCAGCTACCAAAATCTGCTCCCTAATCAAGTCATAATCCACTACCTGTTCCGTAATAGGATGTTCTACCTGAATACGTGTATTCATTTCCATAAAATAAAATTCACGGTGTTTATCTACCAAAAATTCTACGGTGCCGGCACCTTCATATTTTATAAACTCCGCTGCCTTTACTGCGGCGTTTCCCATAGCTTCCCTAAGGTCATCTGTCATAAAAGGGGAAGGGGTTTCTTCCGTTAGTTTCTGGTGTCTGCGCTGGATTGAGCAATCCCGTTCTGAAAGGTGACAGGCATTCCCATATTGGTCACCAATAACTTGAATTTCAATATGCCTGGGTTCTTCAATAAGCTTTTCCATGTACATCCCGCCATTTCCAAAGGCGGCCGTAGCCTCCTGCACGGCACTTTCAAAAGCCGCTTCAATATTCTCTTCCTTCCAAACAGCCCTCATGCCTTTTCCACCACCACCGGCAGTAGCTTTTAGCATTACGGGGTATCCCATTTTCTTTGCTTCCTTTTTGGCATGCCTAACATCTTTCAGCAAACCTTCTGAGCCTGGAATTACCGGTACCCCAGCCAATTTCATGGTTTCTTTGGCCGTTGCCTTATCGCCCATTTTATCAATCTGATCTCCGGATGCACCAATAAATTTAATTTCATGCTCTGCACAAATTCTAGAAAATTTAGAATTTTCTGATAAAAATCCATAGCCAGGATGAATTGCGTCTGCATTCGTGATTTCTGCTGCCGCAATTATATTGGGTATTTTCAAATAGGACTCGCTACTGGGTGCAGGGCCAATACAAACTGCCTCATCCGCAAACCGAACATGTAAGCTCTCTTCATCTGCTTTGGAGTAAACAGCCACTGTTTTTATGCCCATTTCCTTGCAGGTCCGTATAATACGTAAGGCTATTTCACCTCGATTTGCAATAAGTATTTTTTTAAACATAGCTTTTACTATAGAATTCTCAAGAACCCGGATTCAAATACTTAAAAGTGTTTTTGATTACAAGTTCTTATAAATAAAATTACGAGGGATCTACCAGGAACAATGGCTGGTCAAATTCTACCGGAGAAGAATCCTCAACTAATACTTTTATGATTTTACCTGAAACTTCAGATTCAATATCATTGAATAGTTTCATTGCTTCAATTACACATAGTACATCACCCTGTGCTATATTAGCACCAACCTCAACAAATGCTGGTTTGTCTGGAGATGGTTTTCTATAAAAAGTCCCTATAATGGGTGATTTAATGGTAATATATCTGGAATCTTCTTCCGGACTGGATGCATCTGTATTTGCGCCAGAGGCACCAGCACCTTCGGTTGGCGCAGGAGTTAAGGATTGTCCCACCGGAGCTGTCCCTACCGGAATTTGCTGTAAATAGGTAGTATTTTCCGGAGCAGAATTTAAGGCTCCAGTTCTAATAGTGATCTTAATATCATCGGTTTCAAGCTTTACTTCGCTAGCTCCCGATTTTGCTACAAATTTAATTAGACTTTGAATTTCTTTTATATCCATGGAATTCTATTTTTATTCGTTATTGCTATTATATGCCCATTTTAAATATATGGATCCCCAGGTGAATCCACCGCCAAAAGCGGCAAATACCAGATCATCCCCTTTTTTAAGTTTCTTTTCGTAATCAGAAAGCAGTAATGGTAATGTTGCCGAAGTTGTATTACCATATTTATCAATATTCATCATCACTTTGGAAGGTTCCAATTCCATTCTGTTTGCTGTGGCGTCTATAATTCTTTTGTTCGCCTGATGCGGTATTAACCAATCTATATCATCATGTGTGAGATTATTACGTTCCATTATTTTGGCAGCCACATCGGCCATATTTGAAACAGCAAATTTAAAAACCGATTTCCCGTCCTGATA
>CAJQNH010000131.1 GCA_905479615.1 uncultured Eudoraea sp. | reverse complement strand
AAGCTTAAGTGAAAATGAAAAGAAATTATTTGCCATACAAATAGAAACCTTTGCAGGTTTTATGGAACACACAGACAATGAAGTTGGAAGAATGGTAGATGCCATTGAAGAAGTGGGCGTATTAGATAATACGTTGTTTATATACATCATGGGTGATAATGGCTCAAGCGCAGAAGGTGGCCTGGAAGGGACTTTTAATGAGCTGGTGCACCTCAACGGAATTTTTGATGAAGAAACAATTGAAAGCATGCTTGCAAAGGAAGATGATTGGGGTGGACCAAACTCGTTTCCACACATGTCTGCCGCCTGGGCAGTAGCTACAGATGCACCTTTTAAATGGACCAAACAAATGGCAGCCGATTTTGGAGGAACACGAAATGCTATGGTAATGCATTGGCCTGATGGGATTAGTGCGAAAGGAGAAATTCGAAGTCAATTTCATCATGTAAATGATATAGCTCCAACTATTTTGGAAGCAACACAGTTACCCGAAGCAAAAATGATTAATGGTGTAGAACAGATTCCAATGAACGGAGTTAGTTTGTTATATGCTGCAAAAGACAAAGATGCAGAAGACCGACACACCGTGCAGTATTTTGAAATGTTTGGAAATCGTGCTATTTATAATGATGGATGGCTGGCTCGTGTTGTACATATGGTACCTTGGGTAGGAAAACCAAGGAATGCATTCCAGGATGAAAAATGGGAACTGTATAACACCAAAGAAGATTTTAGTTTAACAAATAATCTGGCAGACCAAAACCCTGAAAAAGTTAAGGAAATGCAGGCCTTATTTGAAAAAGAAGCCATTGCAAATGATGTATACCCATTAGACGATAGGTTGTACGAACGATTTAATGCTGCCATTGCAGGGCGACCAGATTTAATGGGAGATAGAAAATCCTTAACACTGGCTGATGGCATGGATGGAATTTTGGAAAATACTTTCCTGAATGTTAAAAATACTTCTAAGACCATTGTCGCCAATGTAAATTTGAAAGGAAATGATAAAGGAATCATCCTTTGCCAGGGTGGAAAATTTGGCGGATGGGCACTTTATATGGATAATGGAAAACCTGCATACACCTACAATTACTTTGGTTTAAAAAGTTATACGGTTAAATCATCAAAGGCCATTAGCAAACCAAATGCCGAAATTAAATTAGACTTCACTTATGATGGGGACGGCACAGGAAAAGGTGGCCTTGCCGTAATATATATTGACGGAGAGAAAGTTGGCGAAGGAAGAATAGAGAAAACAGAACCTGCCGTTTTCTCAGCAGATGAAACTGCAGATGTAGGCAAGGACGATGCGACCCAGGTAGCAGATCATGTGTTTAAAGATGTGAAAGATTCTGAATTTACGGGTTTTGTGAATAAAGTTACCATAAGCATTCCAAATTAGAATATTTTAAGAATTTTTAAAAAAGGGCGTCTTAACGCCCTTTTTTTTATTTTTATAACTTATCAATTTTCTTTAAAAAAATATGGAAGTAACAGTGGCGAAAAGAAGGTATCAAACGGGTACAGCACGCTGCCTTATACTGTTGTTTTTTGTTTTAATCATGTCTTGTAACGGACAAGACAAATTAAATGTGCCAAAAGACAGCAAGGTTGAATCAAAAACAATTCGCAAAGATTATTCCGCACCCTTATTCTCCCTTGGGTCAAATACAATTCCAAACGATTTTTTCGCACCGCTTTTTTATGACGGGCAGCTATGCCATTGGACGCGCAGGATACTGCAGGACAAAAGTGGGAACCTTTGGTTTGGAACCAATCACTATGGAGTTATGCGTTACAATGGAGATCGTCTCCGGTATTTTACTGTTGATCAGGGTTTTGGCGGCACTCGGGTGACCGAAATAGTAGAGGATAAAGAAGGTAATGTATGGTTTGGAAATAGCGGGGGGATAACCAAATATGACGGGGAATCTTTTACCAATTATACCGAAAAGGATGGCCTTATCAATAATGATGTCTGGAGCCTTACCACAGACCATAATGGAATCATTTGGATTGGTACCCTGAATGGGGTAAGTTCTTTTGATGGGGAAGCATTCACCACCTTTAAAATTCCTCAGGCAGCTGTTCAGGATCCCAAACCAATATTATCAGGCCATAGGGTTTCTAGCATTATAGAAGATCAACACGGCACCCTTTGGTTTGGTACGGACGGATATGGTATTTGTAAATACGATGGTAAATCCTTTTCTCATATGACAGCAGAAGATGGTCTTTGCGATAATAATGTTTCCGATATTATGGAAGATAAAGAAGGAAACATTTGGATAGGCACTATGTACGGAGGGGTAAGCCGTTACAACGGAACGTCCTTTACGAATTTTACAAAGGACGGAGTAATAGAAGGCATTGAAGTTGGCGGTTTATATGAAGATAAAAATGGAAACATTTGGTTTGCTGCAGAAAACAATGGGGTGTACCGCTACGATGGAAAATCATTTACCAATTTATATAAAGAGGAAGGGCTTATTTCTAATGGCATACAGTCTATATTTGAAGATAAAGAAGGAAGGTTTTGGTTTGGAGGCTGGAAGGGGCTCTTTCGCTATGATGGAAATTCCTTTTTCCCAGTCACCAAAAAAGGACCCTGGAAATAATAGCACCCCTTAGGATGCCAAGCTTAAAAATACGTTAATAGAAATTCTATGTTAGTTATAAACAGAGTGTTAACAAACATTAGTAGTTTTGTTAAAATTGCCCAAGTTGGGATAAAATAGTATTAATTTTATGGAACAAGAGAAAACAGAAAATGACTCTTCAGATAACTTTGGAGTTCGAGAGTGGCGTAAAAGATTACGGTTTTTAGCGGACATAATTTTTGCTACGGCCATGACTATTATGATTCTTAATATTGAGATTCCCGAATTCGGCCATATAACTGACACCAAAGAGCTTGCTACATTTTTGCTAAAGCAATTAAATAGTATGTGGGTATTTTTTATTGCTTTTCTGGTTATTGCAGTGTATTGGATGAAACATTTAGAACATTTTAGCACTATCCTTATCGTGAATCAAACTTTTATTTGGTTTCAACTTCTTTTTTTAGCCAGTATAATGCTTATCCCTTTTTGGAATACTTATATAGAACAATTCCCGAAGAATGTTGCTATTAGGGTATTTTTAAGTATAAATATGGTATTAGTAGGTGCCTTTTCTTTTTTAAGCGTTAATTATGCCGCTAGTCCTAAACACCGTCTTATACACGAAAGCGTATCGGATAAAACTATTAGTGAAACAAAGCGCCAAATATTAACAGAACCATTAATTGCAATTTTAGCAGCCGGCCTCGCATATATAAATCCCGTTTTATGGGATTTAGCCTTTATTTTAGTACCAATAGCGTTTATAGCTCGGAAAAAACTAATAACTATAAAATATTTCAAACTTTAAAAACCTAATTTATAAAGCGTTTACCAACAAAAAATAAACTGCATTCAATGCCCAGTTACTTAAACTTATGGTTATGCGTAATTTAAAAAATGAGTAATCCTGAAGACAAATTTGAAATTGAATTTTTGGATCATGTCGCAATACGTGTAAAGGATTTGAAAGTTTCTGCGGAATGGTATGAAAAAGTGTTGGGACTTAAAAAATATCAAATGTCCCAATGGGGAGATACTCCGGTTTTTATGTTGGCGAATAAATCGGGAATCGCTTTATTTCCTGCAAATCTATCTGATAAAGAGCTTGACTTAAAATCAAAAAACATTAAAATTGACCATTTTGCTTTTAATGTTACAAGGAAGAATTTTGAAAAAGCAAAAAAGCGTTATGAAAAATTGAAACTAGATTTTAATATCCAGGACCATTTTTATTTTCATTCAATTTATACAACTGACCCGGACGGCCATACCGTTGAATTGACAACTATTGTAGTTGATGAAAATAAATTTTACAAATAAATTAATAAAAACTACATACAACATGCAGAGGAAAGTGGTATGAAAAAAATTGGTTTGATCGGAGGAATGAGCTGGGAATCTTCTCAGGTATACTATGAAATAATAAATGAAAAAGTTCGTGAACTTTTAGGAGGTTTTCACTCATCAAGATGTATTATGGAATCTGTTGATTTTGCCGAAATAGAAAAATTTCAGCATCAGGATGACTGGGTTTCATTGAATAAAATGATGATGGATTCTGCAAAAATTTTAGAAAATGCTAAAGCAGACTTTATTGTTTTATGCACAAATACAATGCATATATGCAGTGACGAAATAACAAAAAATATAAGCATTCCTTTTTTACATATTGCGGTAGCAACAGCAGAAAAGATTAAAGAGCAAAACATTAATAAAGTGCTTTTACTGGGAACAAGATTCACAATGGAAAAAGACTTTTTTAAGGACATTCTCTCTAATGATTATGGGATAGACGTAATTATACCAAACCAAGATGATCGTAAAACTGTTCATACGATTATATACGAGGAACTGGTTCGGGGCAAAATAGAATCCAAATCAAAACAAAAATATCAGAGAATAATTAATGATTCTATCAAAAATGGAGCTCAAGCTGTAATTTTAGGCTGTACTGAAATCCCATTACTAATAAAACGGAGTGATGTAGATATTCCAGTTTTTGATACCACAAGAATTCACGCCGAAACTGCTGTGGAATTTGCCCTTAAATAGTCATTTGCCGAAACTGGCTATAATTTATTGTTCATTATCACCAAACTAGATGAATTTTTATATTTTAGACTTTGTTTTCTAATGGTCGGGATGCTTCCTCGCCTTTGCGTTAACTAAAGCTGTCGCTGATCGTATGCCAGACCCGTCTGAGGCGGTCAGGCGCAACGAATTCATGATCCAACCGTTTGTAAACATTAGTATAATTATGAAATTTAATCATCTATCATATCTCTTATATTTTTTTCTGTTTTTTATTTTAACCGGGTTAGAAAATGATGAAAATGGGGACTATCTTAACTATCACAGACAGGTTATTGAGGCCGAAAGTTCTATGGGTGAAGAAAGATATGGAGAAGCATTAAGTAGATATAAGGAAGTAATTGGCACCCATGAATTTGTTTTTTTAAGGGATTATAAGATAGCTACTCAACTTGCTTTATATTTAAATGAGAAACAAAAAGTCTTACACTTTTTAAAAGAAGGAATTACTGCCGGATGGGAATTAAAGGAAATAAAGAAGAATAGCTTCCTGGCTCCAATTCTTGATTATCCAGAATGGAAGAATATTGAAAAAAAATATGATAGTCTTCGAATTATATATTTAGCCAGAATTGATCAATCCACCAGAGATAGTGTCCATTCGATGTTTAAAAAAGATCAACAAAAGGCCTTAGGGGCTTTGTTTAGGATAGGTAATAAGGCACAAGAAAATTATGGAAATAAGAAATTTGCGCCCCATAGTGAAAATCAAATGGCGGGACTCATAAATATTTTGGAAAGCCAAGGATATCCCGGAGAAAAGTTAATAGGAAATGATTATTGGATGTCTACCATTCTTGGGCATCATAATTCGATTTCCGAAGATTATACTAAAAAGGATACGCTTTATCAATATATTAAGCCGGCATTGGAAAAAGCTTTGTTATCCGGAGAAATATCTCCTTATGAGTTTGCTATGATCGACGATTGGAAAATAGCAGTAATGTCTAATCGAACAGAAGCCGGATATGGATTTTTAAACCCTCCTGTTCAAGCAACTTTATCGGTAACGAATGACTTAAGACAAAAGATTGGATTAAGAGCAATAGAGCTAAGAAACAAATTAGTTGACATCGAAAAAAAGACAGGTATGGATTTTTACTTGCCGGATTGGATTCAGGGCAAAATAAGTATTGAACAAAAATAAACGGAGGTCAACAATATGTATTGACCATTGTCTTTCCTAACTAATTCTGCAGGCTAGCTGCGGCTTATATTCCCGACCTTGCCCGCGAGCTGAAAAATACAACCAAAGAAGTACACAAAGCACAACAAATATTTTCTATATATTCGCTCAGATCAATTCTTAATATGGCAGCCAATAAAAAATTAAGCTTTCTCGATAGTTATCTCACACTTTGGATTTTTATTGCCATGTTGTTAGGTGTTGGGATTGGTTATTTTATACCATCATTTCCCGATATCATTAATTCATTTAGTAGTGGCACAACCAATATACCTATCGCAATAGGATTGATTTTAATGATGTATCCGCCATTGGCGAAAGTGAACTATGCGTTGTTACCAAAAGTTTTTCGCAACACAAAAATTCTGTCAATATCGCTTATTCTCAATTGGATTATTGGCCCGGTTTTAATGTTTTTTTTGGCGATTACATTTTTACGGGATTATCCGGAATATATGGTCGGTTTAATTTTAATCGGTTTGGCTCGCTGCATTGCCATGGTGCTTGTTTGGAATGACCTTGCAGAAGGCAGTAGCGAATATGGTGCAGGATTGGTGGCTTTAAACAGTATTTTTCAAGTATTTGCGTATAGTTTTTACGCATGGATTTTCATTACGATTCTTCCACCCTTTTTCGGTTTTGAAGGGGCCATTGTTGACATTTCAATTGCAACAATTGCCGAAAGTGTTGCTATATATTTGGGAATTCCCTTTGTGATGGGAATTTTGAGCCGGCTGATTTTGGTAAAACTCAAAGGCGAAGAATGGTACACACAAAAATTCATTCCCATAATTTCGCCATTGACTTTAATAGCACTGCTATTTACAATCGTAATAATGTTCTCGCTTAAGGGCGAATTGATAGTCGAAATACCAATGGACGTTTTGATTATCGCAGTGCCATTACTAATTTATTTTGGCATAATGTTTATAGTTGGTTTCTTTTTAACAAGGGCAATGGGAACCGAATATGACAAAACAGCTTCTGTAGCGTTTACCGCTGCAGGAAACAACTTTGAATTGGCCATTGCAGTTGCTATAGCAGTTTTCGGGTTGAATTCAGGGCAAGCATTTGCCGGAGTCATTGGTCCATTGGTAGAAGTACCCGCTTTAATCCTATTGGTTAGAGTCTCATTTTGGTTACGTAAAAAGTATTATAGTAAAGCCAGTGGCTAACAACGTATCCTATGAAAAATAGCGGTTTAGGACTTAGAGTAAATTTATTTATAAGTTTAAGGCCAGTCGCAGCGTTCACTCCCACCCCGACTTAGGAGGGCAGGTATAACGAGATCATGGGCAGGGCCTTTGGTAATAGTATATAAAATCTTCAATTATCTAATAAATACGTGGAAAATTCAAATCAACTTGCAAATCGTTTCAAAGAAGTCCTTTTAAAGGGTAAATGGATTGCCAATACAAATTTTAAGGATCAATTATCAAACATTACCTGGCAGCAAGCAACGAAGAAGATTGGGTCGTTAAACACAATTGCTTCTCTAACCTACCATATCAATTATTACATAGCAGGTGTCTTGAAAGTTTTCGAAGGAGGGCCGCTTGAAATTCGCGATAAATATAGTTTTGATCTCCCTCAGATTAAATCAAAAGAAGATTGGGATAGCCTCTTGAATACTACGTGGGCCAATGCAGATAAGTTTGCAAATCATATCGAATTAATGTCAGACGAAAAATTAGAATCAATTTTCGTAGAAGAGAAATACGGAAACTACAGAAGAAATATTGAAGGAATAATTGAACACAGTTACTATCATTTAGGGCAAATTTCTTTGATCAAAAAAATGATAAAGGAATCGGAAAAAGGATAAAAAAGTACAACCTCTAACAATGAGTATTAGGACATGCATTTTATGATAAATATGGTTTTGAATTAATAAAAAATACACTCACGAAGAGAGTGGAAATATTTTGTTAAGATTAAAGAGCACAGATTAGGATTAGCGAGTGTGCAAGAACAGTAATACTGTTGTGCTCAATTGTCTTGATGTAACATTTGAAGTAGCTAATCGTCTTTATGAAAACGAAAATATCTTGAAAACGAAAAAACTACTTTCTTTAGGTTGGATTACATCAATCGCTTTTATTTTGGGAACATATATTTTAGGAAGTCAACTGGAAGATTATAGTGCCATATCACAGACCGTAAGTGAGATTGGAGAAGAAGGCTCCCCGCTTTATTTACAATGGCAAATATTTAGTACAGGTATTGGCTGTTTATTAATCCTATTTGGAATTGGAATTGTCTCTTTTGCAAAGAAAAATGAATTATCTGTTGTACCCGGTATATTTATTTTATTAGCTGGATTATCACAACTTGGTATAGGTATTTTTCCTTCTCCGCATCCACTGCACAATGTTTTCGGTCTTTCATTGACATTGGGTTATTTTTCTCCATTACTATTTGCTTTGCTATGGAAGAACCAACTTGGCATGAAATTTAAAAGACTATCGCTAATTTCTTTTATTTTAATTGTACTAGGTATTTTCTTAAACTTATCTCCCGTTTTTTCACCGACTCTTTACCCTTTAGAATATTACGGCATAGTTCAGCGTTTTTTGCTTTTTACATTCTACATTTATTGTACATTTATTAGCATTAGCTTAATCTATTCTTCTCTAATATTAGAAGAACCTGAGCATAACAAAAAATAAACACTACTTTCCGCTGCCGGACGGGCAGGAAAACAGGCGTTTATGAACGTGATTATGAATATATAATGGGCAAGAGTAATAAACAAACGGCGTTGCTGTACTTGCAATCCCATCATTTAAGACAACTCAAAGAAAAAGGGGTGATTTGGGAATTTTCTTTTTTAGAACTGGAAGGGGTAATACAAGAGTTTTTTGCTCTGCAAGGCAAAAGTGAACGAATTAAAAACTTTCCTTATCCAAGGCAATTTGCAACACTAAATCATTTTTTTATGTGGCTTTTTGTCTTGTTACTGCCCCTGGCCCTTGTACCACAATTTGCTGAAATTGGCAGTGAGCTTATTACTAAAAGTCCACTTATCGGAAAACTATTTGTTTGGTTTACAGTTCCTTTTTATGTCATTGTAGCATGGATTTTTCATACTATGGAAAGAATAGGCCGAACCGGAGAAAATCCTTTTGAAGGCACCGCCAATGACGTTCCTATTTCCACTATTGCAAGAGGAATTGAAATTGACCACAGAGAAAATCTAGGAGAATCTGGAGAAGATATCCCGGAGCAATTCGCCGTAAAACATCACACTCAATTCTAAGGTATTACCCATAAAGTGCATAAAAAAGGTGGCCCATTATCGGACCACCTTTTAACAATTAATAGTATTCTGCCAGATTGAACTGTGATTAAGCCAAATCGAAGCGATCAAGATTCATTACCTTATTCCACGCAGCTACAAAATCCTTGACAAACTTCTTTTGAGCGTCCTCACATCCATAAACTTCAGAGAGAGCACGTAGCTCAGAGTTAGAACCAAAGATGAGATCTACACGAGTGCCGGTCCACTTGACTTCAGCTGTTGAACGATCACGGCCTTCAAAAACGTCATCAGAATCCCCAATAGCCTTCCATGTTGCACCCATATCTAGCAGGTTTACAAAGAAATCGTTGCTAAGCGTCTCAGAACGATTGGTGAAGACACCATGACCAGACTTATCAAAATTTGCATTCAGTACACGCATACCTCCAACAAGAACTGTCATCTCTGGCGCAGTCAGGGTCATCAACTGTGCTTTGTCTACTAAAAGTTCTTCGGCACTAACCGAAAATTTGCCCTTTGCGTAATTACGGAAACCATCGGCTACCGGCTCAAGGACTTCAAACGATTCAGCATCGGTTTGCGCCTCAGTGGCATCGTTACGACCTGGAGTAAAAGGTACGGTTACATCTTGGCCAGCATTTTTAGCGGCCTTTTCAACAGCGGCACATCCACCTAAAACAATCAGGTCTGCGATGGATACTTTTTTGTTTCCGGACTGGGCATCGTTGAACTCTTTTTGAATACGCCCAAGGGTATCCAAAACATTCTCCAATTGTTTAGGATTGTTCACTTTCCAATCTTTCTGCGGTGCAAGTCTAATGCGCGCACCGTTAGCACCACCACGTTTGTCCGAACCACGGAAGGTAGATGCTGAAGCCCAAGCTGTAGATACCAATTCAGAAACAGATAATCCTGAGGCTAAAATATTCGCCTTTAGGCTAGCTATATCCTTATCGTTAATCAATTCGTAATCTGCTGCAGGTATTGGATCTTGCCAGATTAATTCTTCCTTAGGCACTTCCGGCCCCAAATAACGCTGAACGGGTCCCATATCACGGTGTGTCAGTTTAAACCAGGCACGTGAATAGGCATCGGCAAATTCATCGGGATTTTCATAAAAATGTCTGGAGATTTTCTCGTAAGCCGGATCCATACGCAGGGAAAGGTCAGTTGTCAACATAAACGGATCATGCTTCTTTTCAGGGTCATGCGCATCGGGTACCGTACCTGCACCGGCATTGTCTTTCGGTTTCCATTGATGGGCACCGGCAGGACTTTTGGTCAACTCCCACTCGTAACCAAATAAGTTTTCAAAAAACTTGTTGCTCCATTTTATGGGCGTATCGGTCCAGGCACCTTCTAAACCACTGGTAATAGTATCAGAACCTTTTCCTGTACCAAAGTTGTTCTTCCATCCAAGACCTTGCATTTCGATGCCAGCACCTGCTGGTTCCGCCTCAACATACTCTGCATCACTAGCCGCACCATGGGTTTTACCAAAGGTGTGCCCGCCTGCAATAAGAGCAACAGTCTCATAATCGTTCATCGCCATACGACCGAAAGTTTCACGAATGTCATGGGCGGCAGCAACAGGGTCCGGATTAGCATTAGGGCCTTCCGGGTTAACGTAGATCAATCCCATATGTGCAGCACCAAGAGGGTTTTCCAATTCCTTATCCTCATTATACCTTTTCTTGTTTCCCAGCCATTCTGCCTCGGAACCCCAGTAAATATCTTCTTCCGGTTGCCAAATGTCTTCACGACCTCCACCAAAACCAAACATCTTTAATCCCATGGATTCGTGAGCACAGTTTCCTGCCAGGATCAACAAATCTGCCCATGACAATTTCTTGCCATATTTCTGTTTAACGGGCCAAAGAAGTAGTCTTGCCTTATCTAAGTTGGCGTTATCCGGCCAGCTGTTCAGAGGGGCAAAACGCTGGGCTCCGGTACCACCGCCGCCACGGCCATCAGCGATACGGTATGTACCTGCAGCATGCCATGCCATGCGGATAAAGAATGGTCCATAATGACCGTAGTCTGCAGGCCACCAGTCCTGGCTATCAGTCATTAGGGCATAAAGATCTTTTTTAACCGCTTCCAAATCAAGCGATTTAAACTCTTCGGCATAATTAAAATCATCATCCATAGGGTCAGATAAGGAGGAGTGCTGACGGAGGATGTTCAGATTCAACTGATTGGGCCACCAGTCACGGTTTGTTGTTCCGCCACCTGCAGCTTGATGCAATTCACCATTCAAAAACGGGCATTTGCTTTCAGCGTTTTCATTGTTGCTTGAAGCATTAGTCGATGTAGTTTGACTTTTGTTATTATCCATAATATAATCGAATTTTTATTTTCTTTCTTGTATTAGTAAAAGTACCAAAATGTTTGCTCATTTAAATTGGTTTCTAATAGAAAATAACTATGACCCATTCTGAACTCCTATAGGTAATTTATTTTGTGAAAATTGGTTCATTTAAAAAGGCATCAGGGCATCTAAATATTCTTAGAAGCTGAAGCACAAATTCACTTTTTTAGAACTATTAAAAATACTCAGAGGTATGTGCTATATCTGGTCCAATGGTTACAAGTTTAAAAGAGAACTAACTTTTCTTTTTTAAATTGAATACTATGGAAATACCAAACCAATTTTAATAAATGATACTAAACAATATTTACCGCTGGCATTCACATTTATTTAGTATTTTAATAACCCTAATTAATTCAGCTAATGAAATATCTAAAGTTTACACTTTCTCTACTTCTTACGGCATCTTTTTTTTATGGCCTGAACAACAAGTTTGGTTCCATTCCTCCCATCGGAAAGTTTTTAAATCCCTATACCGGTGTATGGCAAAACGAAACTGATGAAAGCATTACTGGTACTGTTTCTATTGATGGGCTCAAGAACAAGGTTACCGTTCATTACGATGCTCAGTTAATTCCACACCTCTTTGCTAAGAATGAAAATGATTTGTACAGGGCCCAGGGTTATATTACGGCCAAGCATCGCCTTTGGCAAATGGAATTCCAGACGTATGCTGCCGCTGGCCGGTTATCTGAAATAATTGGCGAAGCAGCGCTAAACTTCGACCGTCAGCAGCGCAGACGCGGCATGGGATTTGGAGCAGAGCAAGCCATCGCAAAGATCAAAGAAGACCCTGAAACTACAGCATTTTTAGAGGCGTATGCAGAAGGTGTGAATAGTTACATCAACCAATTACAGCCTAAAGACTTCCCTTTGGAGTACAAACTGCTCGATTATCAACCAGAACCCTGGACGATAAAAAAAACTGCTTTGTTATTGATGTACATGACCAAGGATTTGGCCGGAGGAGATTCTGATTTGGAATACACCAATGCGTTGCGGATGTTTGGGAAAGAACGCTTTGATGTATTGTATCCGGATTTTTTTGATGTTATAGACCCTATTATTCCCAAAGAAACTGATTGGAGTTATATTGATGTGCCTATTACGGAAACACCGGAAAGTGACCTGCCACTCGACTCTATTCCAAAAACCTTAGACAAACCAAATCCTGATAATGGCAGTAATAACTGGGCCATTTCTGGTGAAAAATCCTATTCTGGAAATCCAATTTTGGCAAATGATCCACATTTGGGCTTAAACCTACCTTCTATTTGGTTTGTGATGCAATTAAGTACCCCAACCCATAATGCTTTTGGCGCCACATTGCCCGGAGCCCTTGGCATAATTTCGGGATTTAACACTAACATTTCATGGGGAGAAACCAACGCTACCAGAGATGTGCTGGATTGGTACAAAATTGAATTTAAAGATGAAACACGTAAACAATACAAATATGGTGATGATTGGAAAGCTGTAAGTATCAGAGTTGAAGAAATTAAAATAAAAGGTAAAGCCGCTTATATTGATTCTGTATGTTATACCCATCATGGCCCGGTGGCTTACGATAAAAACTTTATGGGTGATAATAAACTTGCCGGATATGCCATGAAATGGTCGGGCCATATAGGGGGCAACAATCAAAGGACATTTTTAGAGCTAAACAAAGGAAGGAATTATGATGATTATGTTAATGCCCTTAAACATTATACAGCACCGGCACAAAACTTTGTCTTTGCTTCAACAGAGGGTGATATCGCTATTTGGGTTCAAGGAAAACTGCCCAATAAATGGAAAGGGCAAGGGAAATTTTTAATGGATGGCAGCAATCCGAAGCATGACTGGCAAAGTTTTATACCGCAACCTTTTAACGCCCACACCAAAAATCCGGAGCGTGGCTTTGTGAGCTCAGCAAATCAGCATCCTGTAGATGAATCCTATCCGTTCTATGTATTTAACGATGGTTACGAAACCTACAGAAACCGCGTAATTAATAACTTTTTTAATTCTAAGGAGACTTTCAATATTCAGGATTTTAAGGATTTACACAATAATAATTATAACCTCAAGGCGGCGGAACTCCTACCCTATATTTTTGAAACTATGGATTCCTCTCAGCTCACCGCAGAAGAGTTAAGTATATTCAACGAAATAAAATCATGGGACTTTAACAATAATATAGACGAGCCGGGTCCAAGTATTTGGAGTAATTGGTGGAACAAACTCTATGATCTGGTTTGGGATGAATATAATGTTGATAATGTTGCCCTGGATAAACCATTTACCTACCAAACAATTCACTTACTAAAAACCAAAGGCGATGATGAATTTATGGACATTGTAGAAACACCTGAAACCGAAATCGCTAAAGACCTGTTTTTAATTAGTTTCAAAAAAGCGGCAAAATCCTTAATGGATTGGAAAGCTGAAAATGGAGATTATAACTGGAATGCCTATAAGAGCACCTATGTTGGTCATTTGCTGCAGGCCTTACCGGCGTTTTCAAGGTTTAACCTGCCAATTGGCGGTGGTGGAAACATTGTGAACGCAACCAAAAAAAATCATGGTCCCTCCTGGCGAATGATTGTGGAGATGAGCTCACCACCAACTGCTTTAGGAATTTATCCCGGAGGTCAATCTGGTAATCCAGGCAGTAAATATTACGATAATTTTATAGACGATTGGGCAGCAGGCAACTACCACAATTTAAACTTTTTGCAATCCGACATTAAAACTGACGCTGTAATAGACACACAAACTTTAATTTCAAATTAAATGAAAATCAGAATCCTCAATTTTATAACGACACTTGTTTTAGCTGTAGTCTTTTCATTTTTTCTGTCCTGGTGGTCTGCTATGCTGGCTGCATTTATAACCGCAATAGTGTTTTCCTTAAAACGTGCAGCTGTTTTCTTTATCCCATTTTTGGCTGTTTTTGTATTTTGGGCAGGGTATTCATTTTTACTGGCTAACGGCAACGACTTTATACTGGCCAAAAAAATAGCAGTGTTATTACCTTTAGGTGGTAGTCCATCGCTTCTGATATTAGTTACAGGTATTGTTGGAGGTTTGGCTGCCGGTACAGCTGGTATTTTTGGAAAACAATGCCTGGTGTTAGTAAAAAAGTAATGCTCTAAAAATAGCAGTCACTAATTATCAAACCATCTCTAACTTGAATATGTATTCCCTGGCAAATGCAAATTCCGATAAATGAGCAAATTTGGAATATATTTCAGCCCTTAGGTTACTGCCAATGAATCGATATAACAGCTGAGGGGATTAGCATATAAAAAAATTGAAAGCAAAAGGTCACATAAGTCAAATAGAAATACATGGGCTCACCGATGCTGAAGTTTTTCAGCAGCGGGCATTAAACGGTTCAAACCAATTAAGGAAGGAGAAAAATCTACTTCTTCAAAATCTTCTTTCAGTAATAAAAGAACCTATGTTTATTTTGTTACTGATAGCCTGTGCCGTGTACTTTTCAATCTCGGAATTTTCCGAAGCCTATACCATGCTTTTTGCGCTTTTTTTTGTTGCAGGAATTGATGTTTTCCAAAATTTCCGAACCCAAAAAGCTTTAAAAGCCATAAGTCGATTAACGGAGACCAAAACCAAAGTTATCCGCAATGAGGAAACCATTAAAATTGATACAGTAGATTTGGTCACAAAGGATGTCATTATATGTGAGGAAGGTACGATCGTGGCTGCTGATGCAGAAATCCTTACATCCAACGATTTTTCGATAGACGAATCAATCCTTACCGGAGAATCCATTTCGGTTGAAAAATTTTCAACGGATACTATATTTCAGGGTACACTGGTAGTCAGGGGATACTGCTATGCTAAAGTTACAGCGGTAGGGAAACAAACAACACTTGGCGGAATAGGGGAACTAGTTTCCTCTACCGCAAAGGAAAAAACGCCTTTGCAATCAAAAGTTTCGAATTTCGTGCGAAGCATGGTGATTATAGGTAGTATAGCTTTCCTATTCGTATGGGGATATAACTGGTGGGAAGCGGAAGTGCACTACATGGATTAATACATGGCCTGACCATGGCAATGTCTGTCCTCCCGGAAGAAATACCGGTGGCACTTTCCACTTTTATGGCTTTTGGTGCATATCGATTATTAAAACATGGAATAATTACCAGAAGCCCCAAAACTGTTGAAACATTGGGTTCCGCAACTGTTATCTGCCTTGATAAAACAGGAACACTCACTCAGAATCTGATGAATGTCACCCACACTTTTAGCCTTAAAACAAACAGGGAAATTGCCTTCGATAAATCTCCAAAACCCTCTGAAGTATTAGAATATGCGATGTGGGCCAGTGAAGAGAATCCATTTGACCCTATGGAAAAATCAATTCACAATTATTATACTGAATTGTTTAAGGTTGATGAACGAAAGAATTACAGGATGGTCAAAGAGTTTCCTTTATCCGGGAAGCCACCGGTTATGACACATGTTTTTCAAAATGAAAATAAAAAATTCATCATTGGTTGTAAAGGAGCTTTGGAGGGCGTGCTTAAATTGTGTTCTTTGAGCCCGGAGCAAAAAGACGTAATTCATAAACAGGGTTTGATTTACGCAAAAAACGGACTTCGGGTATTAGGTGTAGCAAAGGGACATTGGGATAGTAGTCATTATCCCGAATTACAAAAAGATATTGAATTTGAATTTTTAGGATTAATAACATTTTGGGACCCCCCTACTCCACATATTAAGAATGTTATTCAAGGTTTTTATGAAGCAGGCCTGGATGTAAAAATGATCACGGGAGATTACAAAGAAACAGCAGTGGCAATAGCCAAACAAATCGGCATTAAATTGAATAAGGTCTTAACCGGTTCAGAATTAGCCGAATTAAATGATGACGCACTAAAAGAAACGCTGTCATCTGTCAATGTTTTTGCCAGAATTGATCCCGAAACAAAGTTGAGAATAATAAATGTCCTCAAACAAACCGGACAAATTGTTTCCATGACCGGCGATGGAGTGAATGATGCACCGGCTTTAAAATCTGCGCATATTGGCATTGCAATGGGCAGTAAGGGAACTGACGTTGCAAAAGGTGCAGCCGGACTTATTCTGTCAAATAATGACCTGTCAAAGATGATCGATGCCATTTTCCTTGGCAGGAGAATTAATGAAAACCTAACCAAGGCGATCCGTTATATTATTTCAATACATATCCCCATTATACTGCTTGTTATGCTACCTATCTTTTTTAAATGGCTGCCTTCACAACTGTTTTCACCAATACATGTCATATTTCTTGAACTTATAATGGGACCCACCTGTTCTATTGTCTATGAAAATGAAAACATCCCTAAAGAAAAATTAAAATACCCTGTTGATTCGCGGAACAAGAATTTACTTCATTTGTCACAACTCTGGATTACAATAGT
The DNA here is from genome assembly GCA_905479615.1 of uncultured Eudoraea sp. Taxonomy (GTDB): domain Bacteria; phylum Bacteroidota; class Bacteroidia; order Flavobacteriales; family Flavobacteriaceae; genus Eudoraea. The sequence goes on along the minus strand of CAJQNH010000131.1, from coordinate 2,641 downwards.
GCAGGGTTTAATGATAACCGTTGGATGTTTAATTATTGGGTATTATGGAAGTTATTATGAGATGGGTGAATTTAAAATTCGATCATTGATTTTCAGCACTCTTATTTTCTCAAACATACTTCTTACGCTTATTAACCGTTCATTCAGCCAAACAATTTTTAAGACCCTAAAACAGAAAAACACTTATGTCCCTGTTATAATATTTATTTCAATTATTTTGCTGTTGTTGATCCTGAATGTTCCCTACATAACCAATTTTTTCAGCGGTTCTCCTTTACAAATACAAGAGTATTTATTTTCGTTTGTAATTGCTTTAATATTTACAATTTGGATTGAACCTTTGAAATATTGGGAAGGTCGTAAAGATTCATTGAAATCAGAACAAAAAATTACAGGATAATGTCCGAAGAAAACCCCAATAGCAAGGGTTAAACTGCATAGACAAAAAATTTAAACACACTGTTGGCATTCCTTATATACCTGCTTAAATCAATGATTTAAATATGAAAAAGGAGATTTATAATAGTTTTCATTTTCAGGGATAATAGTTTTACTCCATGTGATTTTTCCTTTCCTATGAATAGAATAAAAGCAGAAGCTACCACAAATACAGAAATAATATTAATTGAGGATGTTGATATTGATTTGTTACGTGAACTGAATCAGTTTGACAGTGCAAGAAATCTAAGGGATCGAAGGAAAGATATTTTTGAATTAAAAAAGAATATTCCTAAAAAGATATAAGCACTCTTAAAATATCATCTTGCAGTATTGTTTGAATCTTATAACTTTTTGTAAAGGAAGATTCCGATAAATATAATTATTGCCAAAATTGACATTAAAATAAGTGCCCGCCAGAAGATCAGGTCCGCAATGTCTTTAACATTTGTCACGGTAAGCTTAATTCCCTGATTGTTAAGTGCATTTAAATCCTCAAAACCGGCTTCACGCTGAATAGTCATTTCATTGCTTAAGTGTTGCAGTACAATTGCTCTTTCATTCCGGATTTCCTCCAAAACGGCCATCCGTTCCTGCTTAATCGCCTCCAAAACAATTCTTCGCTCTCCTGATAGGTCGCGCATTGCTTTAGAACGTTGATTATCTATTAATTCCGGGCTGGATTCAATCAATACCACTGCTCTTTCCAATAAAGTTGTGAGTGAATCCAAACGGCCATTTAATTGTGAATTGGCTAATATATCATTTAATAAATATTCAGATTGCCAGCGTATTTGATTTGGCAGAATCTCAGTATAGGTATTAATCCGGGTACTTAATTCATCTAGACTTTGAGCCATTCCTTCGGCAAGGGTTTTGAATTTTACCTTTTCCTCCTTTTGAATGCTGGCCATAAGTGCTAAAGTAGATTTCCTGTTGAAATAGGAACTGGTAATAGGGTTCTGCTCGGCAAAATCTTTAACCTTTTGAATTCCATTGGAAATATCCTTGGGATGAGTAATATAAAGCCCAATATCAATTAATTCCTTCCAGAGTTTATCAGAGGCTCTGATTGCAATCCTTTGATGTTCCCCAAAAATTTCCTTGCCCGCTCCCTTTTCAAAATACAGTTTCATCTGATAACTAAAAACTGAAACATCTATAAAGGCCGCAAAAGGATCCTTGCTAAAGATGGCACCCTGAGCCACGGGAATAGCATTCATTTTCCAAAATAAAGCCTGATTATCAATTCTGTAATCATCGGAAAAATACATGATACTATCGGCTGCCTCTGTAACCGTCCGGGCAAACCCGCGGAAGTAATCATCCATGGTCAACCTTAACTCCAGGGTAGATATTTCAATAGCGTCTCCACTAGGAGTAACTGTAGACTTTTTTTTCCTTTGCTGTGCAATTGCTATCTGGCTGACTAATACCAGGATCAGAATAAACCCTTTAATCAAAGGTAATCTTAGGGAAACATTGGCCATGACTATTGTGTGTATAGAATGCTTTTCAGGTATCTTTATTTAATGGAACCTTAATGTTAAAAGTACTATATTTTTAAAACATTCTCCTCTCCTCAAAAGGATATTATTGGCATCAAAAAACCATAGCAAAACTGACTATACAATCTAATCCGGGAGACTGCGTTTATTAAAGGATATATTCATTGCAATTATTATAGCCAAATGACTGAAAACCAGGATAGTTTAAATAATCTTTCCAAGAAACTGGAAACACTCCTAAAAAGGCAGGATATTTTTTTAGAAGAAGTAAATGCCCTGAAAGCAGAAATAAACCAGCTAAAACAGGCAGAAATAAAACAACCTTCGGAAAAAAAAGAAACAATTGAGGATAAACCCTCGTACCAGTCCGGTAATGCATCCCAGCCTGTTACGGCATCCCAGCCCGGTACGGCATCCAAAAAATTGTACAGGGATGTCAATCATAGAATTTTAGGAGGTGTTTGTTCCGGGATAGCAGAATATCTTGGGCTCAACAGAATTTTGATACGCTTTCTTTGGTTGCTATTTTCCTTCTTTTTTGGTATTGGATTTTTGGCTTATATAATACTGTGGATCGCAATTCCTAAAATTAAAAAAACCTCAACAGTCCAAAAACCTTCACCAATCAGCACCGAAAAACCCCCAGTTGAGAAAAAACAGGTATTAGAGGAAAAGGCTGTTATATTCAACACTCC
>CAJQNH010000130.1 GCA_905479615.1 uncultured Eudoraea sp. | reverse complement strand
AACAAAAATTCATATCCAAAAATATGTTTTGAGATTATTGAGCAGTTAAAAGAAAAACTTCCCAATTATCTTTTTTACCATTCTATAGATCATATTATAGATGTTGCCAACGTATGTAACGATTATATTGAATACTACGATATTCCCCAAGAAATGGCCAATCTTATACGAATTGCCGCAATCTGTCATGATTATGGTTTTGTCGTATCTCGTTTAAATCATGAAGAACGCAGCATTGTTGAAATTCAACCATTTTTAATTCCTATTCTGACAAGCGACGAAGTGGCAATAGTAAATGGAATGATAAGGGCCACAAAAGTACCTCAAGAACCTAAGACTTTTTATGAAGAAATTTTGGCCGATGCCGATTTAGACTACCTTGGAAGAAAGGACTATAATGACATTAGCGCTAAACTATTCAAAGAATATCTGCATTTCGACATCGTTTCTAATAAAATTGAGTGGTTAGACCTGCAAATTTGGTTTTTGGAAAATCATAAATTTCATACCGATTTTGCTAAGAAGAATCGTGAGAAATTAAAATCTGAAAAGATAAAGGAACTCAAATCCCTTAGATTGACAGCCAATTTCAAATGATTTTTGATAATAACAGCTGTAATCAAGATTAGCAAACTTTACGACGAAATCTTTTATTCCTAAGTTGGGGTGTTTCGTCCTTTTTAAGTTCCTATGATAATTTCCGATATGATCTTTCTTCAGGCGTGAATCAACATCCGGGTCTTATCAACTAATAAAATCCGTTAATTACCTATATTCAACGGGTTATAAGACAGAAATACATCAGAAAAAAATATACATACACCGATAATCCAATCTGAAGTTTTCATAATCAGTTGCTATTATCTATCTTGGCCACCAAAGTTTTCTTAGGAGAGTTGCTTAAATGTGGTTTTACTCCCTACTTGAAAAATGATTTAAGTAGATTTTTCGATTGAGCTTATATTTAAAACTATTGTTAAATAAAGCTGGTCTAATGCAATTTTTTTTATTTTAGCAGATATAACGGATATGCTACTCATATTGAGAAATACCGTTATTTATTAGCATGAAAAAGATGATTACACAAGTAACCAAAGGCATAAAAATTTCAGTGAATACTAGTTTTGAAGGAACCTTCTTTAAAAACTATAAAATGCATTTTGCTTTTGGTTATACCATTACTATAGAAAATCAAAGTAAAGATTCTGTTCAATTAACTTCAAGGCACTGGCAAATTTATGATGCTCTAAATGACTTTGAAGTTTTAGATGGTGAAGGTGTTATTGGAAAAAAACCTGTTATCAAACCAGGTGAATCTCACACTTACAGCTCCGGATGCCTGCTTGCATCTCCTATTGGAGCAATGAAAGGCCATTATAATATGGTAAATTTCACTACTAATGAAAAATTCAGAGTCTACATTCCTTCTTTTAAATTCAGTGCACCATTCGCTCTGAATTAATGATTCCTTTTACCTTGTTTAAATTTTATAAACGCTTAGGGTTTTAGTACCTTTGGCATGAAAATTTAACTAACAAAATTGATTATGGGTAAAGGTTTTTTTGAAGTCCCGCTGGCTATTAATGAACCAATAAAAAGTTATGCACCTGGTACTCCGGAAAGAGACGAGGTTTTAAAGCAATATAAAGAATACTTCAATGGAAGTCTGGAAGTGCCTTTGTATATTGGAAGTGATGAAATAACAACATCAAATACGAGAACAATGTCACCTCCTCATGATCATAAACATATTTTGGGCAAGTATCATCTTGCCGAAAAAAGTCATGTTAGTTTGGCCATAGAAAATGCACTCGAATCAAGAGCGGCATGGGCATCCTTACCATGGGAACAAAGAGCCAGTATTTTCTTAAAAGCAGCAGATCTTATCGCAGGGCCCTACAGGGCTAAAATTAATGCGGCTACTATGTTGGCGCAGTCAAAAACGATACATCAGGCGGAAATTGATGCCGCCTGTGAATTAATAGACTTCCTCAGATTTAATGTATCCTATATGTCTCAGATATATGCGGAACAGCCTGAATCATCTGAAGGAATCTGGAATCGTGTGGAGTATAGACCTCTAGAAGGTTTTATTTATGCAATTACTCCTTTTAACTTTACGGCAATAGCAGGTAATCTTCCCGCAAGTGCAGCTATGATGGGTAATGTTGTGGTATGGAAACCCAGTGATAGCCAAATTTTTTCGGCCAAAGTAATTGTGGACATTTTTAAGGAAGCTGGACTACCAGATGGGGTAATCAATGTGGTTTACGGTGATCCTGTTATGATTACAGACACCATTTTAGCTAGTGCCGACTTTTCAGGAATTCATTTTACTGGAAGCACCCATGTTTTTAAATCCTTGTGGAAACAGATAGGGAATAATATTGACTGCTATAAAACCTATCCAAAAATTGTTGGAGAAACTGGTGGTAAGGACTTTATAATTGCGCACCCAACAGCAAAACCCCAGCAGGTAGCTACCGCAATTACACGTGGCGCCTTTGAATTCCAGGGCCAAAAGTGCAGTGCTGCCTCACGTGTTTATTTACCAAAGTCTTCTTCCGTCGAAATCCTGGATTTGGTAAAGCGGGATGTGGAATCATTCAATCCTCCCGGATCTCCTGAAAATATGAGCAACTATATCACAGCTGTAATACATGAAGGGTCATTTGACAAATTAGCTTCCTATATTGATCAGGCTAAAAAAGATAAGGATGCTAGTATAATTGTTGGTGGTAATTATGATAAATCGAAGGGTTATTTTATAGAACCTACCGTAATACTGACCACAGATCCCCATTATTCTACTATGGAAACCGAATTATTCGGACCGGTAGTTACAATATATGTCTATGAAGATAAGGATTGGTCCAAAACTCTAAAATTGGTTGATACTACTTCTGAATATGCACTTACAGGTGCTGTTTTGGCAAAAGACCGATATGCAATAAATGAAGCCACGAAAGCACTTCAGAACTGCGCAGGTAATTTCTATATAAACGACAAACCCACGGGGGCTGTAGTGGGTCAGCAACCTTTTGGTGGCGCCAGGGCTTCAGGGACAAATGACAAAGCAGGTTCTGCTCAAAATTTACTTCGATGGGTTTCACCGAGGTTGATCAAAGAAACTTTTGTAACCCCTGAGGATTATCGCTATCCGTTTCTGGGATAAAGGGTAAAGGCAATTAATCTTTGTTTTTTTCAATACACAAGGCTTTGATACTAAATAGTTGAAGCGCATGAGCGTGCTACATTCCAAAAATCTGTTAGAAATAATTATTGTTCCTTTTTTTAACATAACTTCCGGGCTGATTGCTTTATCTTAAGGTGCTTTTTACCATTAACCAGGCACAACTATGAAAAAATTGCTACTGCTTTTAATTACTATTTCTTGTTTATTTACGTATTCGCAGAATCAGAATATAAAATTAGCATCTGATATATGGCCACCCTTTTCAAATGTAGAAGGAGAAAAAGGCTTCGCCCTCCAATTAGTAAAGGAAGCACTTGAAAGAGGAGGTGTCCAAATGGAATTGACCATTACAGGATTTGATCCGGTAATGGAAGGCATCATCTCCGGCACTTACCAGGGAAGTCCAACTTTATGGAAAACAGAAGACAGGGAAAATTATTTACTTTATTCTGAACCCTATCTTGAAAACCGTTTGATTTTAGTAGGCAGAAAAGGCAGTGATGTAAGTGCAAAATCACTAAGTGAATTAAAAAATAAACGAATTGCGATTATAAGTGGTTATGCATATGGATCCTCCGTTTATACCAATCTGGATATCGTTCTTATTCCAGGTAAAAGTGATCAGAGAAATCTTGAAAAATTACTAACGTTCAAGGCAGATTATATGCTGGTAGATGAACTACTCATATCCTATTTACTAACCTATCAGCTAAATGATATTAGCAGATTTCTTGAAATTGGTAAAGAAGCTTTTTTGGTGCAACCCCTTCACCTTGCCATTTTAAAGGATATACCGGATGCTCAAAAAATAATGGCCGACTTTAATAACAATATTATTAAAATGATGTCTGATGGCACTTATAATAAGATACTGGAATTGAATTGGATACAATCCGATGTTGACGGTGATGGAGTTCTTGAATTGGTCTTGGATGGAGATAGTGCAGGCAAAAATGCACCAGCTTCTTATTATAAATTGATGACTGATACCGCAATGACTGAAGGTAATGAAAGGTATTATATAAACGGAGAAATTTATAATGGATGGCAGGTTGTTCCGGCTAAGTATAAGACTGACATTATTAAGGCAGCCAACATGAATGATTCTCCATCTTCTGGTTTAAAATTAAAGTTCTAAGACGAGCTGTGCAATAACTCCCTAAGCATCCTAAGTTTGATTGAAGAAATAAAAATTTACTTCAAAATTTATGTTTTCTTGTTGATCTTATCAGCCCTGAATGAAATTATATTCTTCATAAAAAATTTCACAATTCCGTTTCTAGGCTGAAATAATAATTTTTAGCGAATTTTAGTTTATCAATTGATTTTCAATACATTATAGACTTAAAGTTAGCTTTCCTATACTTTTTATGTAAATTTAACGTTAATTAATTGTAAATTAAATACAAAATGCTACATTGTTATATACTCTAAATCAAAATTATGAAAGCGAATGACAATTCAAAGTCAAAAAAAACAGGTTTAAATAAACTAGTTAGCTACATCAAAACCTATGCGGAAAATTGCAGATACTCTTTTAATATGATGTTGATGCTTTAACTGTTTCCTTTATACTTCATTGGCAAATAGACCACTTTTTTGGTCTTAAAAAAGTCCTCCTTAAAGAATTCGGACAATTCAAATATCTGTGCATTTTTATAGCCTTTTAACTCCTCAGACAAGTCCCCACCTTTTAAATAAAGGATCCCATTTTTAAGTTCATGTACAGATTTTTTCTTAATACGACCCTGAACCCATCTAACAAATGTAGGCATGGCTGCTACTGCCCTACTAACAATAAAATCGAACTGATCATCCATTTCCTCAACCCTTCTGTGATAGGTGATAACATTTTTTAATTCGAGGCCGGTGACCACTTCTTCTACGACTTTTATTTTCTTACCAATAGCATCCACCAATGTAAAACGGGACTCAGGATATAGTATAGCGAGAGGGATTCCCGGAAAACCACCTCCGGTTCCAACATCCAGAACAGAGGCCCCTTTTATAAATGGTTGAATTTTAGCTATCCCCAGAGAGTGAAGTACATGACGCAGATAGAGTTCCTCTATATCTTTTCTCGATACTACATTTATTTTTTTATTCCAATCCTTATATAAAACTTCAAGGCTCAAAAATTGCTCTTTTTGAATTTCAGATAAATTGGGAAAATATTTAAATATTATATCAGCTTGCATATGTACCTTTGTATTTTACCAAAAATAATACATTCACCACTAACGCCATTTATAATTATCGCACGTGAAGGGTATTAAAAAGGAAGATATTACGTTATATTTACATAAATGATTTCTGCATATGGATTCAACCACGATTAAATTTTCTCGAAAAGATTCGGCTCAGTTCTTCAAAACCTTGAACAAAAGAGTTAATGATTATTTCAAGGAAAATGATATAAAGAAAACCGGAAACTGGCGGTTATATTTCAAAACGGCTATTATGTTTGGTCTTTTTCTTGCTCCCTATTTTTTAATCCTGACTTTGAATTTACCAAATTGGGCAAATTTGTTACTAACTATTACGATGGGAGTTGGAATGGCAGGCGTTGGTATGAATGTTATGCACGATGGAAACCACGGATCCTATTCAACCAAAAAGTGGGTGAACAAACTAATGGGGAGCAGTATTTATATTCTAGCGGGAAATGTATATAACTGGCAGGTTCAGCATAACGTATTACATCATACTTATACCAATATTCACGCTCACGATGAAGATCTTGAAGCAGGAAGAATATTACGCTTTTCCGAACATGCCAAATGGCACAGGTTTCATAAGTTTCAGCATTACTATTCCTTATTCCTTTATGGACTACTAACTTTTAATTGGGCAATTACGACAGATTTTATGCAAATGTACCGCTATACCAAACGTAAGTTGTCTTATGGTAAGTTTCCGAACCCTTTCCTGAACTGGAGCGTTTTAGTGGCTACTAAAATGATTTATATAACAATATGGATAGTATTGCCCATGCTGATTTTAGACATTGCATGGTGGAAAATTCTACTTGGCTTTTTTGTTATGCACTATGTTGCAGGTGTAATTCTTAGTGTTGTTTTTCAATTAGCGCACGTGGTAGATGAAGCAGAAACTCCTTTACCCGAAGAAGATGGTACCATGAAAAATACATGGGCTATTCATCAATTACTGACAACTGTTAACTTTGGAACTAAAAACAAGGTTGTAAATTGGTTTACAGGCGGATTAAATCATCAGGTAGAGCATCATATCTTTCCAAATATCAGCCATATTCATTACACAAAAATCTCCAAAATTGTTAAACAGACCGCAAAGGAATTTAATTTACCCTATAACGAGTATAAAACTACAAGAAAAGCCATAATTTCGCATTTCAAACACTTAAAAGAATTAGGCAAAAAGCCTTCATTACAGTACCAGTAAATTTATCGCAAGAATGAGCAACCTTTTATCCGATAGAATTAAAAATATGTCTACTTCGGCCACTTTAGCTATGGCCGCAAAAGCGAGGGAATTAAGAACTCAGGGGAAAGATATCATTGGGTTAAGCCTGGGGGAACCCGATTTCAATATCCCAGAATTTATCAAGGATGCAGCAAAAAAAGCAATTGATGAGAATTATAGCAGTTACTCCCCGGTAGATGGATACGCAGATCTTAAACAGGCTATATCCAACAAATTTAAAAGGGATAATAACCTGGATTACGGGTTAAACCAAATAGTTGTATCTACAGGGGCAAAACAATCTCTTGCTAATGTAGCAATGGTAATAATCAATAAAGGGGACGAAGTAATATTACCCGCTCCTTATTGGGTAAGTTACAGTGATATTGTGAAACTCGCAGAAGGTGTCCCGGTTGAGGTTCCAACCAGTATAGAAACAGATTTTAAGATGACCCCCGAACAATTGGAGGCGGCCATCACCCCCAAAACAAAAATGATCTGGTTCAGTTCACCCTGTAATCCAAGTGGCTCCGTTTATAATAATGAAGAGTTGGAAGGCATTGCCCGAATATTAAAAAATTATCCGCGAATACTGGTTGTATCCGATGAGATTTACGAACATATTAATTTCAGGGGTAAACATGAAAGTATTGCGACAATGGATGGAATGTATGACAGAACCATTACCGTAAATGGTGTGTCTAAAGCCTTTGCCATGACCGGATGGAGAATTGGTTATATAGGAGCGCCTGAATGGATCGCAAAGGCCTGTACCAAATTTCAGGGGCAAATTACAAGTGGAGCTAATGCTATTGCTCAACGCGCTACTATTGAGGCCTTAAATGCGCCTGTTAGTAAAATTCAATTCATGATTGATGAATTTCATAAAAGGCGAGATCTCTTATTACAGCTTTTAGGGGAAATAAACGGGTTTAATTTAAATGTCCCGGAAGGTGCTTTTTATGTTTTTCCTGATATTTCAAGTTTCTACGGTAAGACGCTAAACGGCTTTATAATCAATAATGCGTCTGATTTTGCTTTGTATTTATTGGAAAACGCCAATGTAGCCACTGTTACTGGTGAGGCATTTGGCAATCCAAACTGTATACGAATTTCATATGCTGCTTCGGAAGATGAATTAAGAGAAGCCGTTAAAAGAATAAAAGCAGTAGTCTAAGTTCCAAATTTAGCATTAATCATATTTCTGAAATGTCATATCTTTTTCCAGAAATAGGGATTAAAAAGTATTAACACAGTAAATAATTCTAGCCTTCCGGCTAGCATAAGAAAACCACACCACCATTTTCCCAAGGCCGGTAAACTATTATAATTGCCCACGGGATTCAGACTGCCAAATGCAGGTCCAACATTTCCAAGTGAAGATGCCGCACCACCAATTGCAGAAATAAAATCCAGGCCTAAAAGACTAAGCACAAGGGCCCCAATTATAAATAGTAACATATAAAGGACAAAAAATGCTATCACATTATATACAATATGTTCGCTTACCGTTTTATTATTGAACCTTACAGGAATAATAGCATTTGGATGCAAGGTTCTTTTGAATTCGAGAAGCCCATTCTTAATAATTAGCAAATGCCTCATTACTTTAATACCACCTGCCGTGGATCCTGCTGAGCCACCCATAAACATCAGCCCAAAAAAGAAAACAGTTAAAAATGGCGTCCAGGCTGTAAAATCTGCTGTTACAAATCCTGTAGTGGTAATCACTGCAACTACCTGAAATAAAGCATGTCTGAAGGAGCTCTCGGCTTCTCCAAATGGCATTGGATAGTAGTCTGGTACGTCAACATTAGCCATAAAATATACAACTACGGCAGTTACCAATGTGAAAATAAGAATAAAAATACCGTAGAATTTAAACTCTTCATCCCTAAGCACTCTTTGAATTTTCCCTTTAAATGCAAAATAGCTCAACACAAAATTACTGCCCGCAAGAAACATAAAGACAATGACAATATATTGAATAAGAGGTTGGTTACTCCAATAAGCGAGACTGGCATTTTTAGTAGAAAATCCGCCCGTCGATAATGTAGCCATGGAATGGTTTAGTGCGTCAAAAAAAGACATCCCTGCTATTTTTAGTAAAAGTGTTTCAGCCGCAGTATATCCAACATAAATTAACCAAAGTCTTTTAGCTGTGTCGGTAATCCTTGGATGCAACTTGTCGGCACTAGGTCCAGGAGCCTCAGCTGCAAATAATTGCATTCCCCCAATTCCCAATAAAGGAAGAATGGCAATGGCCAGAACAATAATACCCATACCTCCTATCCAATGGGTAAGACTACGCCAAAAAAGAATCCCTTTGGGAATAGATTCAATATCGTTAAGAATTGAAGCCCCTGTGGTTGTATATCCTGAAATAGTTTCAAAAAATGCATTTGTAATGCTGGGAATGGCTCCGGAAAATATATAGGGCATTACTCCAGAGGCTGACATCACAATCCAACCAAGGGTAACTATAATATAACCTTCTTTCTTTTTAACTTTTTTATCATGACCTCTGGTATAAAACATGGCCAGAATTCCTAACAATAATGTTATTATTGCGGCCAATGTAATATCTAGTGTAGCACCATCATTGTACACCCTGCTAACCAATGCAGCAATTAACATGAAACCGCCATTGAATAATAACAGCAATCCCATAAGGTGGATTATTATTCTATAATTTAATCCCGTCATTATATAAAGAGTCTTTCAATTTTTGAAATGGAATCTGGCAGACAGCAAACCACCACTCTATCGCCTTCCTCAATCCTAAAATCTCCCAAGGCAATATTTCCTTTACCATTTCTGACAATACCACCAATAATAGCTTTTCTTGGGAATTCTAATTCACGTATTATTTGTCCATTTACCTTTGAAGTAGCCTTTACTTCAAATTCCAGGATTTCGGCGTTTAGGTTATTTAATCGCGTTAGAGCTACTACCTCACCCCTTCTTACATAACGAAAGATATTATTGGCAGCTAGTAATTTCTTATTAATTAAGGTATCAACCCCAATGGATTGTGAAAGTTGAAAGTAGTCCATGTTTTCTACCAGAGCGATCGTTTTTTTGATATTCTTGGATCTTGCCATCAGACAAGACATAATATTAGTTTCAGAATTTCCGGTAACCGCAATAAATGCATCCATAGATTCCAAGCTTTCTTCCTCCAATAACTCCAAATTCCTGCCATCGCCATTTATCACCAGTACATTTGGCAGACTATCAGATATGTCAAAAGCTTTTTCTTTGTTTTTTTCTATTAATTTAACATTGAATTTTTTTGCGCAAAGATCTCGGGCCGCATTATAACCAACTTTACTACCTCCTAAAATCATTACATTTTTTATTTCTTCCTTCTTTTTCCCGGTTAGCTTGTAAAGGTCATCTACACCTTCTTTATCAATTACAAAATATACCTGGTCCTTGTCTTTAAAAACTGTATCGCCTCTGGGGATAAGTGTAAACTGGGTTCCAACACGTTGCATGGCAATAGGCATAAAATGTAATCCGGAAAATATACTTGCTGCATCTTTGACAGATTTGCCAATAAACGGGGCGCCCTTAGGGAAGGTAACACCAACCATCATCAATGCCCCTGCCTCGAATTCGTAAGTGTCGAAAAAAGCCGACTGATCTAGTAATAGTTGAATTTCTGTGGCGGCCAGCTCTTCAGGCGAGATCAATTCATCAATTCCCATTTCAGAAAATCTAATCAGCTCCTTGTTATCGATGAATTCAATATTTGAAATTCTTGCAATCGTCTTTTTACACCCCATTTGTTTAGCTAGTAAACAAAGGGTAATATTTGTTGTTTCAGAAGAAGTTACGCCAATTACAAGATCAGAATTTTCAACTTTGGCTTCTCTTAAAACAGAAATTGAAGTTGCATCACCTTTTAGAACTTTTATATCCAAATGATTGTCTGCATAAGTTAAACTTTCCTTGTTGGAATCAATCAACGTAATGTTCTGGGATTCATAAGATAAAAGTTTTGCCAAATGAAAACCAACTTCACCTGCCCCCGCAATAATAATTCTCATCTTTAGTCTTTATTAATTATCAAGAGTCCGAATGTTGCGTAAAGGAGCTATCTTTATATAATATAAGCCAATGCAGCTCATGTACGTTGTATTTGCAAAGTTTGCAATGCTAAAATTACGCAATTTTATTTTGATTAATGTCTAACTTGGCAGGCAAAAATGGACATTAAATCAATTTGGATTATCTCTATTAACACCCATTCTTGAAGCGGGCTTTATATTATCTTTGCCCGAAAATTTACCTTATGCCCAAAAAAGTAAAACCTTACAAGACATCAACACTTGGAAAAAAGGAACAGGTTACACAAATGTTTGATACAATTTCCGGCAGCTATGACAGCTTAAATCGCGTAATTTCTTTTGGCATAGATATTAAATGGAGAAACAGGGTAGTAAAAATTTTAAAGAATAAAAATCCGAAAAATATCCTGGACATAGCAACCGGAACAGGAGATTTAGCCATTAACTTGGTTAAAACAGGTGCAGAACAAATAATAGGTTTGGATATTTCTAAGGGAATGCTTGAGGTTGGGAAAAAAAAAGTATCAGAAAAGGGTTTAAATGCTACTATTGAAATGATTGTGGGTGACAGTGAAAACCTTCCATTTGAAGACCATAGCTTTGATGCAGTTACTGTGGCATTTGGAGTTCGCAATTTTGAAAATCTTGAAAAAGGTTTATCGGAGATATATCGGGTTTTAAAACCTAAAGGCACCTTCGTGATTCTCGAGACTTCCGTACCTATGAAAACGCCCTTTAAACAAGGATATTGGTTTTACACTAAAAATATCCTTCCTTTAATTGGAAAACTTTTCTCCAAAGACCGCTCTGCTTACGCTTATCTTTCAGAATCTGCGGCAGTTTTCCCTTACGGCCAGGCCTTCAACAATATTTTAGGGAAAATTGGGTTTATAGCTATGGAGAACAGGCCACAGACATTTGGAGTGGCATCTATATATATAGCTACAAAATAGAAGAATGAAATATATCTTATTTTTTCTGATAGGTTTCTTACTGCTGGTTACTAGTCCATTGCGCGCTCAATTTAAAGAAAAACCCATCATAAATCTTGAAAATGAAGACAAAGCATTTTTAAATTGGGGATATTATCTCGGATTTAATCAATATGACTTCAAATTTGAATACAAGAACGACTTGGATGATGTCTTAGTTGACAAGTCTATAGGCTTCAATGTAGGTCTGATTGGCGAAATGAGAATTAACGAATTTTTAGACCTTCGCTTTGAACCCGGTTTATTTTATACCAATCGAACTTTAGGTTACACAGGGTTTGCAAGTGAAAATGATGCAATAAGAGAAGTAAAATCTACCTATATAAATTTTCCTCTACTTTTAAAAATAAGTGCCCGAAGATTTGGCAACTGGAAACCTTTTATTATTGGTGGCGCGTCTGCTTCTTTAAATTTGGGTAGTAATGAGGATAGTCTTGATGATAATAGCAGTGGTACTTTTCGAATGACAAAAACGCTCTATAACTGGGAAATTGGATTTGGAATTGATTTCTACACTGAATATTTCAAATTTTCTCCTTCTATAAGGGGGATCTTTGCTCTTAGCAATGAATTAGTCCCTGACAATGACCCTAACAGTCCATGGACTGGTAATATTGATGCCATGAAAACCAGAGGGGTTTTCGTGAATTTTACTTTTGAATAGGTATAAGCTTTTTAAGTGCATTAGTATTTTTCTGCTTACAGATCTTATCCTTTAAATCGGTTGGCTTTCTTTCCTTCTAATTTCACTTAAAAATATGGCTGTGGCAGTTGCTACATTTAAACTTTCGGTTGTTTTTTTTCCATATTGGGGGATCCCTATTCTGTTTTCTTTATCTATCTGAAGTCCTACTTTTTCAGATATCCCTTTGCCTTCATTACCCAATATTAAAAGCCCTTTTTCAGGAAGACTTTCAGAGTACACAGATTTCCCATTCATGTATGTGCCATAAGCAGGATTTTTATTCTCTTCAAGCAGTGCGGAAATATCAGCATACACAATATTTACTCTGGCAATTGAACCCATAGTTGCTTGTAAGACTTTAGGGTTATAACAATCTACCGTATCAGGAGAGCAAACCAAATGCAATATTCCAAACCAGTCACATAACCTTATGATGGTTCCCAAATTTCCGGGGTCCTGTATAGCATCCAAAACAACAACCCAATCAGAAAAATTAATGGCTGCAGGTTCGGGAATTTCAAATATTCCCAATATTTTATTTGGACTTTTATGAGAACTTATTCTTGTTAGATCCTTTTCCGAAATATAGTAAACTTCTTCTTTGTTTTTTGTCTTAAATTCGGGATCAGCACTGTAGATACTATGTATCTTAAATTCAGAATTCAATAGCTCTGAAACGACCTTTTTCCCTTCTACCACAAAAAGTTTGTTTTGAATTCGGTACTTTTTTTGATATAAGCTTTTTATAAATTTTAATTGACTTTTAACAACCATTCAAATAATGTATTTTTGGCTTCTATGAAGACCCTTCGGAGTTACGAAAAGAATATTGCAAAAATAGGTTTATTCTTG
>CAJQNH010000129.1 GCA_905479615.1 uncultured Eudoraea sp. | reverse complement strand
AATATAACCAAGTTTGTCAACTGCGTCTATGGCTGCTTTGCCATTTGCTACTAGTTGTGATCTAAAACTATCATTAGGCTCTTCGTCGCCTTCTCCAATAATAGGGAATGCTGCATTGTTTAAAACCACATATCCTCTAGTTACCCAGAAAATTGGAGAACCGTAAGAAGGGTATGTAAATTGATTAGGGTTAGAAGTGCTTTGTGACGCACTACTTTTATCTTTATATTCTCTTGGGTATGCCCAAACAATCATTGGGTATTTTTTACCTTCTTCATAATTGGTTGGTAAATATAATTCTCCCGAAAGGTCTAAACCATCATCACGTTTGTAATTAATCACTTCTTTATGTACGTTTTGAATACTTTTAAAAGGATTTTCAAATGTTGTTAACGGTACAGCTCCTTTTTTACGTTTTATGTTTTTTACATAATAGTTTGGAAACTCGTTTTTAGACTCTACTCTCACCAATATTTCTCCTTTTTTAACATCAAGGATATCGCTAATATTTTCTAACTCGTCTGTTGAAGTAGCTTGATATAAGCGGTTGGTTTGTTTATTTTTTAAATTAATTTCATCTATAAAAGGAAACTTACCATCTTCGCCATATCCAGCACCAATTAAGTAAGCGTCATCACCACTTAATTCTAAGGTATATCTACCATATTTGTTTCTTTTTGTAGCAAAATTTCCTGGGTCGTTATAGCGATCTTGGTAATTTCTATCCCAAAGAATTTTTGGCATTTCCATATTGTTTGCAGGGTTGAAAACATACGTTTTTGAGTTTCTGGTATTCCACCATCTATCCATGGCAATAGCAGTATTATCGTCTCCCCAAATAATGCCAGCATAACGTTGCTTTAGTTTTACAAGCGATTTTGGTGTGCCATTAAAAGGTGCTTCTAGTTCAAAAACCTCGTCGCGATAAGCAACATCAATTGCTGGATCTCCACCATCTAATGCTTCAGCCCAATACAAGGTTGAAGGTTTATCTGCTCTCCAAGACACACTTCGTTTTCCAGTTCTTGTTGACATAAACCCTTTTGGTAAATCTTCTATTAAAGGGGTTTTTAAAAATTCACTTACTAAATTTCCGTTAGTATCGTAAATAGTTGTGTTTGATGGGAAACGACCATAAGTCACTATGTAAGAGAAAGGTTTTTGTATAGTATTTACCATAATGTATTTTCCATCAGGAGAAAACGACATTCCTGTGTACATATCACCATCTTTCCATTTGGATTTTGAACCATCTAACAATACTTTGTATAGCTCAGACAAAGCTAATTGCTCAAAATTGTGCTCATCATTTCTATTTTTTAATAAATCTTGATAGGTTCTGTTTTGTGCTTTTACACCTTCTTCACTCACCGAAATAGTTGGTCCAGTAGGCACAGCAGTTTTAGTATCTATGAGTGGTTTTCTATCGTTTGATAGCATTTTAACAAGAAGCGAGTTATTGTCTTTAAACCAAGCAAAAGGACTCCTCATATTAGCATTCAAGTTAGCATCAGTTATTTTGGAAGCTGTAGCAGTATCAAAATCCAAAAACCATAGTTCAACTCCTGTGTCTGTAGTGTTGGTAAACGCTACTTTTGTTTCATCAGGTGAAAAACTAAAATAAGCATAACGACCATTTTTTGGTAAGCCTTTTACAGCAACATTATCGCTATTTCTACCATTACGTAATTTAATATTTGTGTAATAATTTTGGCGACTTCCAATATTGGTTACTGGATTAATTCTAAGTCCACCAAGACGCATTTCGGTTTCCGATAATTCACCAATAGTTTTAAAGTTACTTCTATACAGGAAAAGCATTTTGTCACTGTTGCTATCCATTCTTAAAGCTGGAGCAGCAGGTGCATCAGCGAGTTCTAAAATATTATCGTGAGGCAATTGATAACTTACATTTTCTTGTGCTTGTGTAAAAGTTACAAAGCAAATAAGAAAAAAAACGATTAATTTTTTCATATTTAGTTGGTTTAAATTATAAGATATTACAAATGAGCTTAAAGTTACATAATTTTACACTTTTAGCTATCTTGTCATTAAGTTAAAGTTTTTAACATAACGATTAAATATGAGCTATTTTTACAGCTTAATTGTAATTATTCACTACATTTAAAATTCAATTTAATATGATAATAAACAGCCTATGTATAATTCGAGAATAACAGGACTTGGAAAATATTTACCTGAGAATGTGGTTACCAATGATGATTTATCCAAAATGATGGATACTAATGATGAATGGATTCAAGAACGAACAGGGATTCAAGAACGACGCTGGATAAAAAAAGGTACAGATGATACAACTGCTATTATGGGAGCAAAAGCTGCAAAAATGGCTATTGAACGTGCTGGAATAGATAAAGATGATATCGATTTTGTTGTGTTTGCTACCATGACGCCAGATTATTATTTCCCTGGCTGTGGTGTGCAGGTACAGGATTTGTTAGAATTAAAAAATGTAGGTGCTATTGATATTAGAAATCAGTGTTCAGGTTTTATTTATGCAATATCTGTGGCAGACCAGTTTATTAAAACAGGAATGTACAAAAATGTCTTGGTCATTGGTTCGGAAGTCCATTCGACCGGTCTTGATTTTAGCACACGTGGTAGGGGTGTGACCGTTATTTTTGGTGA
>CAJQNH010000128.1 GCA_905479615.1 uncultured Eudoraea sp. | reverse complement strand
ACCCCAGTATTTCTTTGTATGCGGGGACACAACATTTTTATCAGCAGTACTATAATAGCAGTCGCCTGGGGAACAGAAAAGGAAATGGTATGGGTAATTCAGGTTCCGGAGCAGCGGAACCCAACATGATTAATATTGACGAAGTTGAAAAATTTAAAGTTCTCAATATAGAATTAGCAATTCCATTCCATTACAATTACAGGCATTTTTTCTTTTCATTTTACCCTATGATGGCGTTCCCTCAAAGCAGCGCAACAGTAATTAATGAAGATACTATAGTTGAAGAAGATCTTAAGCCGGTTTTCTATTGGTCCGCCGGGATAAGTTACTGGTTTAAATCCTAAAAAATGTATCTTTAGGGTAAATCATAAAATGAATGATCATTCATAATTACACAGCTGAAAACTCCTTGCTAAATCAATTTGTTGCTGAGCTCAGGGATATAAATATTCAAAAGGATTCCATGCGTTTCCGAAGGAATATTGAACGAATTGGTGAAATCTTGTGTTATGAATTAAGTAAAACTCTAAATTATAAGGTAAGTACTGTTCAAACACCCTTTGGACATAAAGCCATGGCATTGCCAATGAATAACCTTGTTTTGTGTTCTGTTTTAAGGGCCGGATTGCCTTTACATCGCGGACTTTTGAATTATTTTGACAAAGCAGAGAACGCTTTTATTTCAGCTTACAGGCATCATCCGGACGGAGGTAACGATTTTGATGTAATCGTTAAATATTTTGCCGCTCCGGCATTGGGGGGTAAAACACTCATATTAACAGATCCTATGCTGGCAACGGGGAAGACTTTAGAGAATGTATTAAATTCCTTAAAAAGCCATGGTCAACCCAAGCAGATACATATTATTTCTGTTATTGCTTCTACCGCAGGGATAGAATATGTAAAAAGTGTTTTCCCTGATAATACACACTTGTGGATTGCTACTATTGATGATGAATTAACCGCCAAAGGATATATTATTCCCGGATTGGGCGATGCGGGGGATCTTGCTTACGGGACCAAACTTTAGTTTCTTTTTAAGTATTTCGGGATAATCGGTTCACTTACTAAAATCTCAAAAAAATAGTTTCGAGCTGTTTCATATAATATGCAATCCTGCTTGTATACTCTGTAACATTAGTTACCAGATTTCAGTAACATAGGTTACTGTTTGCACTTTCTTCTAAGCTTAATTTTGCTTTAAAATAATTAGTTGATGAAGTATACAACACAAATACTAGCCTTATTAAGCATTTTTATTCTAAATGCACAAAAAGATGTAATGATTACAAAGGGGGAGGTTATTAACAGGGTGATGGAGTACAATGCAACCTTAAAAATCTCAGAAAAGAATATTATGGCTGCTGAAGGTGATTTTAGGCAAACCAATGCTGTATTATTGCCTAATATTAGTCTTTCACATACCGGGATAGCTACTAACAATCCATTGATGGCTTTTGGTGTTAAATTAAATCAGCAAATTGTAACACAAGCCGATTTTAATCCAGACCGCCTGAATAATCCAAGTCAAATTGAAGATTATGCAACCCGGTTTGAGATTCAACAACCCTTGTTAAATTTTGATGGCTTTTACCAACGCAAAGCAGCAAAAGCGAAATTGACAGCCTCGGAATACCAATCCGGGCGCACGCAGGATTACCTGATGCTGGAGGTTGAAAAAGCATACATGCAGTTACAGCTGGCATATAAGACAGTAGAAGTTTTGGAAAAAACAAAAGTGGCTGCTATGGAAAACAAAAGGCTGGCAGACAACAGCTTCAAGCAGGGATACCTTCAAAGATCTGACGTACTGGCTGTGGAAGTGCGGGTAACAGAAATTGATAATCAACTGCAGTATGCAAAAAGTAATATTCAAAATGCCTCCAATTACTTGTCGGTTATGATGAATGACTCCACTTACCAGATAATGGTCCCAGCCGATTCACTCAAGGTTTTTGCTAACCAATTTTCTTTGGAAAATGTATCGGAGAACAGAAAAGATATTTTGGCAATGGAATCAGCTAAAGAGGCCTATTATCAAACATATAGGTCTGATAAAATGAGTTTTTTACCAAAATTGAATGCATTTGGGACCTACGAATTACATGATGAACAGGTATTTCGCGGAAGTGCCAGCGGCTATCTTTTTGGGGCAGAATTGAGATGGGACGTCCTGAACGGGACTAAACGATTTGGTAAAGCCCATAAAAGTAAAGCAGAGTTTGAAAAGGCCAAATTGGAATTAGAGCAATACAAATCAGAAAGCCAGCTAGAACTTAACAAAGCGAGGCGGATGCTTCAGGATACCAAAAATAATCTGGAGCTTACGACTCTTGCTTTAAATCAATCAGAAGAAGCACTCAGAATTCGCAGCAATCGTTTTGCACAAGGTTTGGAAAAAACGACGGATCTGCTCTTAGCAGAAACGCAATATGCCCAGAAACAACTGGAATATTATTTTACCATTTTTCAGCACAATTCTGCTGTGGCGTACATGGAATTTTTAACAAAAGAATAATTAAATAATGAAGAATAAAAATCGAAATATGCAAAAATTATATGGAGTACTTCTGATACTAATTATCTGGAGTTGTGGCGATAAGGAGACGAAAGGGCCACAGGCAAATGAACTTGTTATTCCGGTAACAGTAAGGATGGTTGGTGAGATTGATGGCCCGAATATGATTTCTGCCAGTGGAAAGATAGAAGCCGTTAAAAGTGCCAACTTAAGCACCCGAATCATGGGACGTGTAGACAAGATTCATGTCAGGATGGGGGATAAGGTTACTAAAGGACAACTTCTATTGAGCATCAACAACACAGAACTGTCTGCGAAACTTGCTCAGGTAAATGCCGGAATTGCTGAAGCTACAGCAGCCTATAACAATTCAGAAAAAGACCTGAAAAGATTTACCGCATTGTTTGATGAAAATAGCGCTTCCCAGAAGGAACTGGATGATATAACTGCTAATTTCAATATGGCCAAAGCGAGACTGGAGGGCGCAAGGCAAATGAAAAATGAAGTAAATGCACAATTTTCTTATGCAGATATTCGTGCTCCTTTTAGCGGAGTTGTAACCAATAAGTTCATAAACCCCGGCGATATGGCAAATCCTGGAATGCCTCTTCTTGAAGTAGAAGCTCCTGGGAAATATCAGGTACTGACTTTAGTACCCGAATCTGAAATAACAAAAATCAAACGGGGCATGGAAGTGCAGGTGAGTTTAAACTCCTTGAATGAGAATGTCCCGGGTGAAGTTATTGAGGTAAGTAGCTCATCTAAAAATACAGGCGGCCAGTATCATGTTAAAGTGTCCTTATCGGAAACAAACGTGCCCATCCTATCCGGGATGTATGCCACGGTCAAATTTCCTATAGCAGGCGATAATCAATCAAGAGCAACTTTAATACCACTTGAGGCAGTTGTTCAAAAAGGTCAATTATCGGGAGTATATACCGTAAGTGAAAGTAACACCGCCCTACTCAGATGGCTTCGTTTAGGACGGACCTATGGTGATAAGGTTGAGGTTTTATCTGGCTTGGCAGCAGATGAAAGTTTTATTATTTCATCAAATGGAAAATTATATAACGGGGCTAAAATATCTATACAATAGATCCGGGTTAGGTTTATTTACCACCCAACAAGAAAAGAAGTTCATAAAGCAATAATAAAAATATGAAAGAAGGATTAGCAGGGAAAATTGCAAAGTTGTTTATAGGATCAAAGCTAACAGTGCTCCTAATGATTGTTTTTATGATCATTGGGGTATACAGCTCCTTTTTAATTCCAAGGGAGGAAGAACCTCAGATTGATGTTCCCATTGCTGATATTTTTGTGGGATACCCGGGAGCCAGCCCTACCGAAGTTGAGTCCAGGGTTGTAAAGCCTCTGGAAAAACTTATCTCCAATATCAAAGGGGTTGAATATGTTTATTCTACTTCCATGAATGAACAGGCCATGGTTATTGTGCAGTTTTATGTGGGGGAGGATATTGAGAGGTCTTTTGTTAAACTCTATAATGAGATTAATAAGCATATGGATATCATGCCACAGGGCGTGACTTTTCCTCTGGTAAAAACCAGGGCCATTGATGATGTGCCAATGCTGGGGTTAACCTTGTGGAGTGAGAGTTACGATGATTACCAACTGAAGCAGATTGCACAGGAAATTACTGACGAAATTGAAAAGATAAATGATGTTTCAGCTATCCAAAAAATTGGTGGCCGAAACAGGCAATTAAGGGTAGTACTCGACAAAAACAAGATGGCAGAAAGCGGCCTGGATTTTCTTTCCGTTGCCCAGATGATAAAGGCCAATAACAGTCAGTTAAACAGTGGTAGTTTTGATAAGTATGATACCGAGTTCACAGTAACCACCGGAAGATTTTTGGAAACTACAGAGGATGTTGAAAATTTAGTGGTAGGCGTTCAACAAAATCAACCAATATACCTTAAACAAATTGCGGCAATACATGATGGAGCTGAATTGCCCAAAAATTATGTTTCTCTTGGTTTTGGCCAGGCAAGCGAAAATGCCCAGCTGTATAATTCTGAATACCCGGCTGTGACCATTTCCATAGCCAAACGAAAAGGAGCAGATGCAATGAAGATTTCGGATGTTATCCTGAAAAAGGTAGATCATCTGAAACAAAATCTGATTCCTACAGATGTGCATGTGGAAGTTACCCGTAATTATGGAGAAACTGCTTCTCAAAAAGTATCAGAATTACTTATGCACCTCATAGGCGCAATCATTGCGGTTACGTTTGTGGTAATGTTAGCCATGGGTTGGCGAGGTGGTTTGGTCGTGTTTTTATCTGTCCCAATTACATTTGCCCTTACATTACTCAGCTATTATATGCTGGACTATACACTCAATAGAATAACTCTTTTTGCCCTGGTGTTTGTAACAGGAATAGTGGTGGATGATTCCATAATTATTGCAGAGAACATGCACCGACATTTTAAAATGAAGCGTTTGCCGTTCAAACAAGCTGCACTTTACGCTATAAATGAAGTTGGAAACCCAACTATTTTGGCAACTTTTACGGTAATTGCATCGGTCTTACCAATGGCTTTTGTTTCGGGATTAATGGGTCCATATATGTCGCCAATGCCAATTGGAGCATCTATAGCAATGATATTGTCCTTGTTTGTTGCACTTACAATTACTCCTTACCTCGGTTTTATTTTTCTGCGTGAAAAGGAAAAAAAGGGAAAGAAAAAAGAAGAAAAACAACTAGAGGAAACGTTTATATATAGGATCTATGAGAGATTTGAAAAACCTTTGTTGGAGAATAAAAAAATACGCTGGATATTTCTGGGAATAACTTTCATTTTGTTATTGGCTTCGGTAGCCATGTTCTTTACTAAAACGGTTGCTGTAAAAATGCTGCCTTTCGATAATAAAAATGAATTTCAGGTGGTCATAGACATGCCTGAAGGTACAACGCTTGAAAGGACTGCTGTTGTTGCAAAAGAAATTTC
>CAJQNH010000127.1 GCA_905479615.1 uncultured Eudoraea sp. | reverse complement strand
TCCTGCATTTTAGTTTTTTCGGCATCACTCAGGGAAATCTCTACTATACTTTCAATACCGTTTTTGCCGAGTAATACAGGAACACCTATACAAATGTCATTTAAGCCATATTCCCCCTCAAGTAAAGTGGAACAAGGAAACATCTTTTTTTGATCACAGGCAATGGCCTGTACCAAAGCTGATACCGCAGCACCAGGTGCATACCATGCACTTGTACCAAGAAGTTTAGTAAGTGTTGCACCACCCACTTTTGTGTCTTCCACTACCTGTTGGAGGCGGTCCTCAGATAAAAATTCAGAAACCTTTACACTATTTCTTGCCGCCTGACTGGCCAGTGGTACCATCCCGGTATCGCTATGTCCACCAATGACCATTCCATCAATATCTGAGATAGGAGCATCAAGAGCCTCAGCCAAACGATATTTAAATCTAGCACTATCTAATGCCCCTCCCATACCAATAATTTTATTCTTGGGAAGATTTGTGGTCTTATGTACCAAATAGGTCATGGTATCCATCGGATTACTTACCACTATCAAAGTTACATTTGGTGAATGCTCTAAAAGATTTGAAGCAACGGTTTTCACTATCCCTGCATTGATGCCAATCAGTTCCTCACGAGTCATACCAGGTTTTCTGGGAATCCCTGAAGTAATTACAGCAATATCGCTATCAGCTGTTTTTGAATAATCTCCTGTAGTGCCTGTAATGGTGGTGTCAAAACCATTCAAAGAGGCCGTTTGCATAAGGTCCATAGCCTTTCCTTCAGCATAACCTTCCTTAATATCCAGCAAAACAACTTCCGAAGCAAAATTTTTAATTGCGATATACTCGGCACAACTAGCACCAACTGCACCCGCTCCAACTACTGTAACTTTCATTATATACTATATTTAAAGTGATTTATAAGACTGGTAAAATTACAGAATTTTAACAAATTTAAGAACCCTTTACCCACATATATTTTTCCTTTAAAATTTGATTTGGACATACATTGTTTTATAAATATGTTAAAATAAAATGCAATTCAACGAAGAAACTCCAATTCTTATGTATTACATCGATTTTTAACAATACCCGTTTTAATATTGGCGTTAGTTATAGTAAAAGATCCCAAATCTAAAACCTACTAAAATTGAAAAAGCTTTTCTCTTTTATGGCGATTGTTGCTATTGTATTAGCAAGCAACTGTTCCAGAATCCCAGAAAATAATGATCCGGTTATCGGTATTTGGTACAGGGTTGACGTTATTAATGCCAGTGAAACCAGCAAACAAACTATCCGACAGGAATGGATATTCAATGACGTGTATTTAGGAAGGTACCAAAAATACAATGGTTCTCAGCTTGACTTCAAAACTGATTTTAGCTGGGTAACAGATAAAGGTGTTTACACTATTTCTTATCCCGGAACAGATATGATTAATGATGTTGTGAGCATGAAAGAATCGCCAGAAGGTATGCTGCTGGAGTATATAAAAGGTGAAACCCTGGCAAAACGAGAGTAATTCCCCAATTTTTTTTCCATATAGTTACTAAAAGCAGTCTTTATAAAAGGCTGCTTTTTTAATTTAAGATTAATAACTACGGGAATAAAAATCAACTTATAACTCAATTACAATAAAAAAATCCCGAAGCATTCACATCGGGATTTTCACTTTTAATTATTGCAAGTTACACGTCAATATTGGCGTAAACAGCATTTTTCTCTATAAATTCCCTTCTTGGAGGAACTTCGTCTCCCATCAACATAGAGAATATTCTGTCCGCTTCAGTAGCGTTATCAATTGTAATCTGTCGTAAAGTCCTGAACGATGGGTTCATCGTAGTATCCCAAAGTTGTTCCGCATTCATTTCACCCAAACCTTTGTAGCGTTGTATTGGGGCGCTGCCTCCAAAACTTTCAACAATCTCATCTCGCTCCTTATCAGACCATGCATAACGTTTCTTGCTCCCTTTTTTAACGAGATAAAGAGGTGGAGTTGCAATATAAACATGCCCTCCTTCTATTAACTCGCGCATATAACGAAAGAAAAAAGTTAGTATTAATGTTTCTATATGACTTCCATCTACATCCGCATCACACATGATCACCACTTTATGATAACGCAATTTTTCTAGATTCAAGGCTTTACTGTCTTCTTCAGTACCAATAGTTACCCCTAATGCCGTATATATGTTTTTTATTTCTTCATTTTCAAACACCTTGTGTTGCATGGCTTTTTCTACATTCAAGATTTTACCACGCAACGGAAGTATTGCCTGAAAATTCCTGTCGCGGCCCTGTTTTGCAGTTCCGCCTGCGGAATCTCCCTCAACAAGAAAAACTTCACATAGGGATGGATCCTGCTCCGAACAGTCAGACAATTTTCCCGGTAAACCTCCGATACTCATTACTGTTTTTCGTTGAACCATTTCCCGTGCCTTTGCAGCAGCATGGCGTGCCTGAGCAGCAAGAATCACCTTTTGTACAATAATTTTCGCATCATCAGGATGTTCCTCCAGATAATTGGTAAGCATCTCTGATACCGATTGGCTCACAGCCGAAGAAACTTCCCGGTTTCCAAGTTTTGTCTTGGTTTGTCCTTCAAACTGAGGCTCTCCTACTTTTACTGAAATAATTGCTGTAAGACCTTCTCTGAAATCATCCCCGGCCACCTCAAATTTCACCTTATCTAGCATCCCGGAACTGTCGGCATATTTCTTTAATGTTGTAGTAAGCCCCCTCCTGAATCCAGAAAGATGTGTTCCCCCTTCATGGGTATTGATATTGTTTACATAAGAGTGTAAATTTTCAGTATAGCTATTATTATAGATCATAGCCACCTCAACCGGAATCCCATTTTTTTCACCCTCCATAGAGATGACATCCTTAATCAAGGGGTCCCTATTGCTATCTAAAAAACGTACAAATTCTTTTAACCCCTGATCTGAATAAAATTTCTCAGACACAAAATTACCTTCTTCGTCTTTTTGACGCCTGTCTGTAATACCGATGGTCACTCCTTTATTCAAATAAGAAAGCTCCCTCATCCTGTTGGCCAGGGTTTCGTAACTGTATTCTATAGTTTGGGTAAAAATTTCGACATCCGGATGAAAAGTTACTATAGTACCTCTTTCACTAGTTTCGCCAACACTTTTAACAGGATAAAGAGATTTACCCCTTTCGTATTCCTGTTCCCACACCTTGCCATCTCTGTGAACAGATGCCTTTAAGCGATCTGAAAGTGCGTTTACAACGGAAACTCCTACGCCGTGCAAACCACCTGAGACCTTATAAGAATCTTTATCAAATTTACCTCCAGCTCCAATTTTGGTCATTACGACTTCAAGTGCAGATATACCTTCTTTCTTGTGAAGATCCACCGGTATACCCCTACCATTATCCTTAGTAGTAATTGAATTATCCTCATTAATAGTAACCTCAATGGCATCGCAATAGCCTCCCATTGCTTCATCAATTGAATTATCCACTACTTCATAAACCAAATGATGTAATCCTCTGACTCCTATATCTCCAATATACATTGAAGGCCTCATACGTACATGCTCAATACCCTCTAATGCCTGAATACTGTCAGCGGAATATTCGTTCTTTTTAGCTTCTTCGCTCATAGAATAACTTAAATGTTTTATTTAATTTTTAGCAATCTTACAAATATAGACAATACCCTATAGAATGTGGGGTTTGTGGATATACGAAGCCCTTAAGTTATCAACAATTTAACAACAATTTGTTATGTGTTTAACCATTGAAAGGGTTTCGCAAATTCTCATGACATTTGTTAGGTATTGTAAGCACATTACTATGTATTTTTGCATCATCAATAAAAAAAACCGATGCTATGGCCGATTCCAGAACCGCCTCGATCAAAATTCTTTCTGAAATTCAAAGAGTAGTAGATATTCAGAGTAAAATAATCTACTTCTTATTGAGTATTATAGCTGCAGGAACTCTTACCTATTTATTGTATGAACCCTCGCTTAATGAAGCCCAATTATTTGTCCTGTTCATACTTTTCCTTGCAGTAGGTCTTTGGGTTACAGAGGCCATACCCCCTTTTGCAGTCGGATTGCTTGTCTTTGGGTCATTAATCTTTGGAATGGCCA
>CAJQNH010000126.1 GCA_905479615.1 uncultured Eudoraea sp. | reverse complement strand
AGAAAGTTTTCTACTAAAAGGGAAAGATAATGAGTTTTGTGATAGTGCACTGTGTATTGGTTCCTATGATAAAATAGTGAATGAGAAAGGTTATTTTGCAATATCTGATGTTGAAAAGTACTATAAATTATCAGAAGGGATGGAGCCCTACAAAGGATTGTATGAGCAGGGAATTAAAAGTGCCATTTTTGCACCTATCGTCAATGAAGGAGAACTTTTAGGAGTCCTGGAACTGGTATCCACTGGAAGAAATCAGTTAAATGGGGTTAATGCAACAAAGCTGGAGGATGTAATGCCCTATATTGTTGCTGCTGTTGTTCGCTCTAAAATTGAAGAGGAAAATTTAATTGATGCTATTATTCAAAATGAATGTACTTCCGTGCATAAATCTGTTCACTGGCGATTTGAAGAGGAAGCCAAACAATTTATTATTGACGGAATAGAGGGCAGGCAACCTTCATTTAAAGAAATAGTCTTTAATGATGTTTATCCATTATATGGCCAAATAGACATTAAAGCCTCTTCACAGGCCAGGAATACAGCTATTCAGCGAGATCTTATGATTCAATTGTCCAATATCAAAGAAGTATTGAATGCTGCATTCAAAATTGAAAAATTAACGGTATATGAGGAACTTATATACAGAATAAACAATTTTATAGAAGATATTGAAGAGTCCTTATTTTCAGATAGCGAGCAGACTATTTTTGACTTCGTTAATGACGATGTTTTACCCATATTTAACCACCTGAAAAAGCAAAATAGTGAAGTAACCAAAATGGTAGAGGAATATGAAAAGACCATTAATACGGAAACACATTCTTATTACGACCATAGGAAACAATATGATGATAGTGTCATGAGGATTAACAAAAAACTGGCATCTGTAATTGACAAGCATCAGGAGGCCGCACAGGAGATGTTTCCTCATTTTTACGAGCGCTATAAGACCGATGGCATAGAACATAATATGTATATAGGTAGTTCTATTGCGGAAGACAGGGATTTTGATCCTCTGTATTTGAAGAATCTTCGATTATGGCAGCTTCAGGTCATGTGCGAAATGGAAAACAAGTACTACAACCTTAAACCGGAATTGGATGTACAGCTCGATGTTGCTTCTCTTATTCTTGTTTATAGTACCTCCTTATCTATTCGCTTCAGAATGGATGAAAAACATTTTGATGTTGATGGCACCTATAACGCCCGTTATGAAATAATAAAAAAGCGCATTGACAAATCCTATATCAAGGGAACGAATGAAAGGCTAACCCAAAAAGGGAAGCTATCTATAGTTTACTCTCAGAAAAAGGATGAACAGGAATATCTTAGATATATTTCTTTCCTGAAATCCAAAGGATATTTTACTAATAATATTGAAATAGTAGAACTGGAAGGTCTTCAGGGGGTGTCAGGGCTCAAAGCAATAAGGGCTGAGATTCTATACAGTAAAAATACAGAAGAGGAAAAAACCTTTACTTATGAGGATTTGATGGATGAATTAAGAGCCTAACAAGGTCGCCAGATCAGTACTCTGAATTTTACCTAAATATTTAAAAGCAATAGCAAAAGCTAGTACTGAAACTATAATTCCCACCATAAAGATAGAATAGGTCCAACGTAGGATTTTATATTTTCTGTGGAGCACTAATCCAAGAAAATAAAGGTCTTTGGTTAGCGATGAATAAATATAGTCTTTGTCCTTTACCAATTCTTGTAAGGCCAACTCATATTCTTCCAATTTCATTTTATGAAAATTTCCAAAGAATAGGAGATTTACTTTTTTATTAACCACATCTTCTTTGCTAAACTTACCGCCGCCAACATTTGGACGAGTGGCGACAACGGCCATCACCATTGAAGTAACGGTGAAGAGTAAAAAAATAAGCGTAGGGTATATGAGATAGGTATTGGAGGGGTTATCCAGTTTTGGTATAAGATTAGATAGTACCACAGAAATGATAATTGCGTTAACAGACAGCAAAATATTTGCTTTAGTGTCGGCAATATCACTTAATGTTATGTGATTTTTTAAGGTTACCCTGAATAAAGTTTGTATACCCCTATCCGGGCTTTCATTCTTATATTTTGCCTTTAACTGTTCTTTTTTAGCAATTTGTTTTTCTTTTTTTAACTCCTTTCCAAGCGTTGTAAGATTCTTATCTTTTTTGCCCTGCCAATTTGCTTTTGCATAATCGGTATAATATTGATGGTTTGTTATGAACATTTTAATGTTCTCCTCCATCCATTCTTTAACAGAATAATTAGCAATGCCCAACAAGGAAAGTTCTTCCCGCAGCAGTTCACAAGTTTCTAAATAGCTGTTTTGAGCGAAATGCGAGGCATCGGCATCACGGATTATTTGTTCGCTCAGGTTCTTGGGTTCATAAATCATTTGTGTAGCCATAATGCACGCCAGAACCTGTTTGATTCCTTCTGCATCATAACCTTGTTTCTCAAGAAACTCCTTGGCTATTTTACAACTATTGCGCTCGTGATGCTCATGGCCCTGCGTATAACCGGTATCATGCAACCATGCTGTTAATAAGAGAACTTCCTTTTCCTTAATGTCCAGTGAATTGGCTTCTATTAACTCTTTGGTGCTTTTTACTACCCGCTGGGTATGTTTCAGATTATGGTAAAGATATTTTGGATCTAATTCTGTTGATAATAATTCAACAGCAAAGGCTTCAGTTTTTACAATAATTTCAGACATGCATCAAATTTATAAAACAAAAATTACAAACTCTGTGGTTTCACCTAAAGTTAACTAACTTAATCCAAGTTTATATTAATTGGTATCAAAATCAACAATAATAGTAACTCCCGGACATTTCTTTTTAAGAATTGTACTAGTGCAAACTTTTTGGTTGTCCAAATCTATGTCAATTAGATTTCCTTTTTTTTAAATTGTTGTTGCCTTTTATAAATTGGATTTTTAAAGTCGAAAAGTACAAGGTAGTTGAATTTTTACTTTGTATTTTGGCTTATATTATGTGTTTGTAAATACATTCAAATTTAAATATCTTATAATAGATATGAATCGAATATATAAGTCACTGACTTTAATAGTTAGCTTTTTGGTTTTGCATTCCTGTGCTACCCATAAGTTACAGTACGATGAAGAGGCTATAGTACCACAACAATCTGAAAGTGAAGTACAACACTCTTTCTATTTAATAGGAGATGCCGGGAATTCACCAATAGGATCAAAATCGGAGGCACTCCAATCATTTGAACAAGTATTAAAGGGTGCTTCAAAAAACAGTACCGCTTTATTTTTAGGAGACAATATATATCCCAAAGGCTTGCCGGAGAAAGGAGCTAAAGGAAGGGAATATGCAGAGCATCAGTTGAATGTTCAAACCGAAGTCGTAAAGGATTTCGCCGGGAGCACAATTTTTATTCCGGGAAACCACGATTGGTATAATGGAGGCCCCAAAGGTCTAAAAAGGCAGGAAGAATATATTGAGGACAAGCTTGGAAAAAATACCTTCCTTCCGGAGGATGGTTGTCCTATTAGAAAAGTAGAAATTAATGATGAGGTAGAGTTAATTATCGTGGATACAGAATGGTATCTCACGAAATGGGATAAGTTTCCAACATTAAATGATAATTGTGAAATTAGAACCCGTAACCGTTTTTTTCTTGAATATGAAAGTCTTATTAAAAAAGCCAGAGGTAAAACCACAGTAATTGCCTTACATCACCCATTGTTTACTAATGGCCCTCATGGCGGACAGTTTTCAGTAGGGCAGCATATGACCCCAATTCCAATTTTGGGGACTTTAAAAAATGTTATCCGACGTGCCGGAGGGGTCTCTCCTGCAGATATACAGTACAAAAGATATGATGAGTTTAGAGATCGTATAATTACTTTATCTCAGGATAATAATAAAATAATTTTTGTTTCAGGACATGAACACAGCCTTCAATATTTGGTTGAATCCAATTTACCTCAAATAGTTAGCGGGGCAGGCTCAAAAACAACACCTACCAGGAATGTAGGCGGCGGGCAATTTTCTTACGGTTCTCCTGGTTATGCCAGGTTAGATGTATTCAAGGATGGTTCTTCCCATGTGAGTTTTTTCTCCACAAAGGACGATAAAATAGTATTTGAAACCGAGGTATTAAAAGAGGATCGCCCTATAGCATTGGATTATCCGGATAACTTTCCAAAGGAAAAAACGGCTTCAATTTATACCAAAGAAGAAACTGATAAGGGCAAGACCTTTAAGTGGTTTTGGGGAGAACGCTATCGCAAATTATATAGTACAGAACTTAAGGTACCGGTGGTAAATCTGGATACCCTATTTGGAGGCCTTATTCCGGTCCGAAAAGGAGGGGGGCACCAGTCCAGTTCATTGCGCTTTACAAACAAGGAAGGGCAGGAGTATATTATGCGGGCAATGCGGAAAGATGCTTTGCTTTACATACAAGCTGTTGGTTTTAAGAATCAATATGTCAAGGATGATTTTGAGGATACAAAAACGGAAGAACTTGTATTGGACGTATTCACAGGAGATCATCCCTATACGCAGTTTATTATCGGAGACTTAGCCGATGCCATTGGAATATTCCATACCAATCCTAGGTTGTATTATGTGCCAAAACAGAATGCTATAGGCCGCTTTAACGATGAATTTGGGGATGCGCTGTATGCAATTGAGGAACGAACTGCA
>CAJQNH010000125.1 GCA_905479615.1 uncultured Eudoraea sp. | reverse complement strand
TCTGCAGCCATTACAGGTCATTCCGTATATGTGATAGGTGTGTTTCAAGTTTTACTTTTTTATTGTTTCAGTAACTTTTCCACATTTCAGCATCTTCTCTCCGTAATACGGATTTCTGATCTCTTCTGCATTGGAGATCCAATAGCCCCCTTTCCCTTCGAAGGCCATTGGGCAAAACTGCTTGTAGATGGCGCCTTCAGAAATAGATTCTTTAAACAATGGTTCCACCTTCTCAGTAAACTGGGAAAATAGCTCCCTTTGTTTTTCAATGTCTTTGGTATCGGCCATGGCTAAGGCCATCGACTTCATTTCTTCCCTTTGCCCGGTTAAATTTTCGGCAAGGTTTCCGGCAGCCATATTCACTTCTTCGGCATCAGAATTAACCAAAGCAATCCGAACCTGCTGATAATTTTGGAACACCTTCCCGGTCATTCCATCGGAAAAGGAGGTATCGGCGATTTCAGCTTCGGTATTCATTTTAGTTTCCTGCTTTTTATTTGTGTCCCCACATGAGGCTAAAAAAATGGTAATGATAGTTGTAATTGTTAAGGTTACATTTCGTTTCATCCTTTTATTTTTTAGAGTTTAAATTGATAATTATGTTATTGGAATTTTTTTATTGATTCGTTAAATAATTGATTATGGCCGTTTGAACATAATAATTTTTGACAGCCTCTATCAGTTTTATCTGAAAGCGCAATTGCAGTTCCTGAATATCCAGTACATCATTGAAATCTATGGTGCCTGTTTCATAGTTTTTGACAAGAATTTCCTCTGCATCTTTAGCTTGCTCCAAATTTTTTAGTTGCGTTTTGTATTTGATATAGGACGCTTCCTTATTAGTAAGGGCATCACTTAAAATAGTTTCCAACAAATTTCTTCGATTCGCTTTTTGCGCATAGATTTCCTCTTGTCTCAATTCATTCTGTACGGTTCTCGATTTATAATTATTGTTGAAAATGGGAATGGACAAGGAAACCATCGGCATGAGAATATCTTTTCCATTATCACTAAAGTCCATACCTGGTCTCTTCGCTACAGGTATATAATCCAACCCAAAACCGAGATTGGGATTTGCCTCCTTCTGATTCAAAACTGCTGAATGTGTTACCGATTCATACAGTCTATCATATTTTTCTAATTCTGGATGCAGTTCTAATTGAAGCTGCTGGATTTCAATAGGTTCTTCTACCGATAAGGCATCCACAACCGCAATAGAAGTATTTGCATTCCGATTCAAGAAATTATTGAACTGCGTCTGGACTGCCTTATATTCCTGCTCCAATACCAGTTTAGCTTCTTTAAGTTCATTCTGTCTTATCTGGAGTCTTAGAACATCAACAGCAGATGCACCACCGACTTCAACCGAAGTCAGGGCCAACTTTTCATGTGTATTCAGGAGTTGAATGTTTTCCTCTAATACTACTTGCTTTTCCTCAATAGCGTATAGTTCATAATAGGATTGTGATACCGATAATCGCAATTTTCTTTTGGTAATTACAATGTCCAAATAATCAACTTCGGCCAGAGAACTTGCATAGTTTTCCCGCAATGTAATAGACCCAAACCAAGGAAGCATCTGTTTGACCGAAAACCGTGCTTTTTGCGCGCCCGTTCTCGTTTCAGGTTCGCTGACAAAAACGCCTGCGTTCACTTCCGTTTTGGGGAAGGCATTTGCTTCTTCCACTTTTTCTTTAGAAATATTATATCTGAGTTCAAATGCCTGCACTTCGGGATTGTTGTTTTCGGCCTCCTGAATATAGGAGTCCAGGGTTTGAGCTTTTAGAGCCGTGACCATTAATAATCCTATTACTATGTTTATTATATTCTTCATGTATTTATTCTTTTAAGTTGCCACTCGCTTTTCCAACTAAACAATACCGGAACCACCAAAAGGGTTATCAGGGCGATCAACATGCCTCCGAATGAGGGTATTGCCATGGGAATCATAATATCACTTCCCCGACCTGTAGAAGTCAACACTGGCAATAAAGCCAGTATGGTCGTTGCCGTGGTCATCAAGCAAGGACGTATCCGTTTTTCCCCTGCTTCTACAACCGACGCCCTAATGGCTTCCAGAGTACTGGGTTTGTTCCGGTCAAATGTCTGGGTCAGGTATGTGGCCATGACCACACCATCATCTGTGGCTATCCCAAAAAGGGCAATAAATCCTACCCAAACTGCTACGCTTAAATTAATAGTATGCATTTGAAACATATCGCGTAAATTCTCGCCAAAGAAATTGAAATTCAAGAACCAATCCTGTCCATAGAACCAAATCATAATAAAACCTCCGGCAAAAGCCACAGCGATTCCTGTAAAAACCATAAGCGAAGTGGATACAGAACGAAACTGGAAATACAGAATCAAAAAGATAATAAGCAAAGCCAATGGCACTACTACGGATAAAGTTTTTTCTGCCCGTATCTGATTTTCATAGGTACCTGTAAATTGATAGTTGATGCCATTGGGAACCACCAGTTCTCCGTTGTCTATTTTTTGCTGGATAAGGGCCTGCGAATTCTCTACTACATTGACTTCGGCAAAACCGTCCAACTTATCGAACAAGACATAGCCCACTAAAAAAGTATCCTCGCTTTTGATGACCTGAGGCCCTTTTTCATAGCGGATGTTAACCAGTTCGCTCAAAGGAACAGAATTGCCCTTTGCCACCGGAACATAAATATTCTTTATGTCAGTCGGATTTTCCCGGAGCTCCCTTGGGTAGCGTACCCGAACCCCATAGCGTTCCCTGCCCTCCACCGTCTGAGTCAATATCATACCACCAACAGCCACTTCTAAGACCTGTTGCACATCTTCGATTTGGATTCCATATCTAACCAGCGCCTCCCTATCAATATCAATCAACAGGTAAGGCTTGCCAACTATCCTATCGGCAAATACTGCTTCATCCTTGACCCCTTCCACCTCTTTCAGGATATTCTCCAGTTGGATGCCAAAGGCTTCAATTTCCTCTAAATCCTGACCCTTGACCTTTATACCCATCGGTGCGCGCATTCCTGTTTGAAGCATAACCAACCGTGTTTCGATAGGCTGTAATTTAGGAGCAGAAGTAACTCCGGGCAAACGCGTTAGACGGATAATTTCGTTCCAAATATCATCGGGGGATTGTATTTCTGGTCGCCAATTACGGTAATACTCCCCGTCGGGATCGGCAACCAAATTATCAAAACCGATTTCCGCGAAATCTTCAAGATAGGTTTCCTTGTATTCGTGGGATTTTTCATCAAGTAACGTGTTCGGGTTTAAAATATAATTGCCGTCATTTAATACGTATAGTCCATCATCATTTACCTTAAAACGCTGCTGTTTATCAGCTTCGTTCAGCATGTATTCAGGTTTGTACTGAATCATATTTTCGTACATGGATAATGGCGCAGGATCTAGTGCGGATTCCGTTCGCCCCGCCTTACCAACTACCGTTTCGATTTCAGGGATAGTAGCTACGGCCATATCCAATTGTTGCAACACCCGTTTATTTTCTTCAACTCCGGCATGTGGAAGGGATGTAGGCATCAACAAAAACGAACCTTCGTTTAAGGAGGGCATAAACTCCTTGCCTGTATTTTGCATGATAAGTACTCCGAAAACGACGATCACTGTTGGAATGAACAGGAACAGCAATTTATTACGCAAGGCCCAACTTAAGATGCTGGTGTAATATTTACGAAAGGTCATGAATACCGCCAAAAGCCCAAAGCAAATTAGCGATACAAAAACCAAATTCCACAAAATATTCTTGTCCAAACCCAAAGGCCGCCAATATTCTGCCAGAAGAAAAATGATGACCAAAACCGAGATAACGATATTGATGAGATTTGCGCGTTTTTCGGTTAAAGAGAACCCGTTGAACAAACGTGATGCCAGTTCAGGGTTCTTTAACAGCCCTACTATTCCAAATGCAATTAATACTAATCCTGGCCAGTAACCATAGATAACGGCCAGAACCCCTAAAAAGGCAAAAATTCCGTTAATGACATAACCCAAGGTCTTTTTACCACTTTTCTTTCTAAAGAGAAAGGCAGCAAAAGGAGGTATAAGAAACAAAGCGACTATTATGGATGCAGTCAAAGCAAAGGTTTTTGTAAAAGCCAACGGTCGGAATAGTTTTCCTTCGGCCCCTATCATGGTAAATACCGGAATGAAACTTATAATGGTGGTCATAACTGCCGTAACGATAGCACCGGAAACTTCAGCTGTAGCATTATAAACAACCGTGTTTATGGGTAGTTTTTTTCCATTCTCATCCAGATGCCGAATAATATTTTCAGACAGAATAACCCCAACATCTACCATAGTGCCTATGGCAATGGCGATCCCCGATAGTGCCACAATGTTTGCGTCTACGTTAAAAAGTTTCATTGCTATAAAAACCATCAATACGGCTACCGGCAACAACCCGGAAATTAATATTGAGGCACGCAAATTGAAGACCATGATAATGATTACCAAAATGGTAATCAGAATTTCCAAACTCAGGGCATCATTAAGTGTCCCAAGGGTTTCCTGAATTAACTCGGTCCTATCATAAAATGGTACAATTGTAAGTTGCGAGTTTCGGCCATCGGATAATTGTTTGGAAGGAAGTCCCGGGCTGAGTTCACTAATTTTATCTTTTACATTATTAATTACTTCAAGCGGGTTTGCTCCGTATCTTGCTACTACTACCCCACCTACAACTTCGGCACCCTCCTTGTCCAAAATCCCTCTGCGCGCAGCAGGACCAAGAGATACATTAGCAATATCCATTATGCGAATGGAAGTATAATCCTCCGAAATGACTACGGCATTTTTTAGGTCTTCCAAAGATTCCACATAGCCAAGACCTCTTACCAGGTATTCAGCCTGATTGATTTCCAAGGTTTGCGCACCAATATCACGATTGCTTTTTTTTACGGCATTAACCACATCGTGAAGACCTATATTATACTGCTTCATCAATTCAGGATTAACATCAATCTGGTATTCCTGTATATAACCACCAATAGAAGCTACTTCAGAGACGCCGCTTGCAACGGAAAGGGCGAATTTTACATAGTAGTCCTGAACACTTCGCAATTCCTGCAAATCCCAGCCACCTGTAACGTTTCCCTCTTCATCCCTGCCTTCCAACGTGTACCAGAAAATTTGTCCCAGGCCTGTTGCATCAGGTCCCAGGGAAGGGCTTACTCCCTCCGGTAATAAATTACTCGGTAGTGAGTTCAGTTTTTCAAGAATTCGGCTGCGGCTCCAATAGAATTCCACATCCTCTTCAAAAATGATGTAGATGCTCGAAAACCCGAACATAGAGGAGCTGCGTATTGTTCTGACTCCCGGTATGCCCAATAAAGATGTTGTTAACGGATAGGAAATCTGGTCTTCAATATCCTGGGGAGAACGACCGGGCCATTTGGTAAAAACAATTTGCTGGTTCTCACCTATATCCGGAATTGCATCCACCGCCACTGGATTACTTGGTAAAAATCCAATGTCCCAGTTAAACGGAGCGTTCACAATTCCCCATCCTACAAAAAGGACAAGCATAAGAACAGCAATCAGTTTATTATTTATGAGAAATTTAATGCTCTTGTTTAGCATATGAATTGATTATTAAACAGTTAGAAACTGAAGTTGACCAATAATAGTATCAACAGCTTAAGCCCATGAAACAGCAAGAACTGTCGGGCTATAATTTGTATGTTTAAAAATCAAATGAGAAAAGTCTGATCGAGAATTTGTATATCCCTGATCAGGAGGGGTGGGGAATACTCTTTGAAAAAAATAAGATCTTTATGAACCGTTTCAAATAAGTTAACATAAGTGTAATAAAATGAAGAGAT
This sequence comes from uncultured Eudoraea sp., assembly GCA_905479615.1. Lineage (GTDB taxonomy): Bacteria > Bacteroidota > Bacteroidia > Flavobacteriales > Flavobacteriaceae > Eudoraea. The sequence continues at coordinate 2,629 of CAJQNH010000125.1, read as the reverse complement.
AAAAATCTGCTGCTCAAAAGTGAATTGATCAAAAGAAATTTTCAGATCATCCTGACCTTCCAGAACTATTTCCAAATCGGTGCAGCAATCCATCTCCATTTCCATAATGGAAGTCTCTCCTGTTGCTTTAGAAGAACTGGATTTCATTGAACAGTTTTCTGCAGTTTTAAAAAAACTGAAATCCACCAACTGATCACCACAATAGTGCATATCTACCGTAAAAGACATGGTAGAGAATAACACTAAAAGTGCCATGGTAAAAGATACTATTTGACGCAAAGTTTCCTTCATCAGTAATACAAAACTACGAAAATTTGTCTTTTATTGTATTGATTAACAAAAGTTTAAATATTCATTCGCTTTAATGTAAGAGATCATTTGGCTAAGAATTGTTTAAAACGCCATTATTAAAATCTACATTTTGAATACTTTTACAAAAAAATGAACATGCTGAATGAATTACGCCCCAAAGTATTAGCTATTTTAAACACTAATGCTGAATTAAATGAACGGTTACAGGATATCTGTGATTTATTGCAGGAAAATATTTCATATTATGATTGGGTAGGCTTTTACTTTAAGAATGGAACTAAAGAGGAGCTAAAACTTGGCCCTTATTCCGGGGAACCTACAGACCATACGATAATCCCATTTGGCAAAGGAATTTGTGGCCAGGTTGCCCTTAGCAATGAAAACTTTGTGGTCCCGGATGTAAAAGCTCAGGATAATTATATTGCCTGCAGCATTAATGTAAAAGCTGAAATTGTTGTTCCCCTGTTTGTAAATGGAGAGAATATTGGCCAAATTGATATAGATTCCAATACCACGGACCCTTTTAATAAGGATGATGAGGAATTTTTAGAATTCGTTAATAAAGAGGTAGCTAAAATTCTTTAAAACTTTAACTCTTTTGTTAATAACACGATCTCATTTGTAGCTTCAAAAAAATTACATTTGTGTCCTTTAGGATTTCTATTTAAGCAACACAAAATGAGCACGACAAAAAAAATTAACTCAGCATTAATTTCTGTATTTCACAAAGACGGACTTGAACCCATTGTAAGGAAACTTTACGAGCTGGGAATTTCCATTTATTCTACAGGAGGCACTGAAAAATTTATACGAGAATTGGGTATTGATGTAATTCCCGTAGAAGAGGTAACCAGCTATCCCTCAATTTTGGGCGGAAGGGTAAAAACATTACATCCAAAGGTATTTGGAGGTATTTTAAACAGACAGGATAACGAAAGTGACGTTGCTCAATTAGAAGAATTTGATATCCCCCAATTAGATGTTATTATCGTGGATCTCTATCCCTTTGAAAAAACGGTAGGTGATGGTGCTTCCGAACAGGAAATCATAGAAAAGATTGATATAGGTGGGATCTCCCTGATACGTGCTGCAGCAAAAAACTATAAGGATGTTTTATGCGTTTCATCTATGGAAGATTACGCAGATTTCTTAGAATTAATTAATACTAAAGGAGCAGAGAGCACGGAGGAAGACAGAAGACATTTTGCCACAAAAGCATTTAATGTTTCCTCCCATTATGATACAGCCATTTTTAACTATTTTAATAAGGATCACAAAGAAGCTGCTTTAAAGATTAGTGAAACCAGGGCTAAAGTTTTACGATATGGCGAAAACCCACATCAAAAGGGATTCTTTTTTGGTGATTTTGAGGCCATGTTCACTAAACTGCACGGTAAGGAACTATCCTATAATAATTTATTGGATGTTGACGCCGCTTTGAATTTAATGAATGAATTTAAAAACGACGATCCTACTTTTGCCATTCTAAAACATAATAATGCATGCGGATTAGCCACCAGAAATACAATACACCAGGCATATGTTGATGCTTTGGCAGGAGATCCGGTATCGGCTTTCGGAGGCATATTGATAAGCAATGTGAAAATTGACGTCCCCACGGCTCAGGAAATTCATAATTTATTCTGTGAGGTAGTTATTGCCCCTGCTTATGATGATGAGGCATTAACCATTTTAAAGGGTAAGAAGAACAGAATTGTCCTGATTCAAAAAGAAACACCTCTCCCTGACACACTTGTCAGGACCTGCTTAAATGGCATTCTTGTTCAGGATAAGGATTTTAAAACGGATTCATTGGAAGATTTGAAATATGTGACAACCAGGAAACCAGGTCAGGAAGAGTTGGAAGACCTGATCTTCGCTTCTAAACTATGTAAGCATACAAAATCTAACACCATTGTATTGGCAAAGAACAGACAATTGTGCGCAAGTGGAACCGGGCAAACTTCCAGAGTAGATGCCTTAAACCAGGCTATTCACAAGGCAAAATCCTTTAAATTTAATTTAGAAGGAGCGGTAATGGCCAGCGATGCATTTTTTCCATTTCCAGATTGTGTTGAAATTTCAAATAATAATGGTATTCAAAGCGTTATTCAACCAGGAGGCTCAATTAAAGATCAACTGAGCATCGATTATTGTAACGAAAATGGAATGTCAATGGTAATGACTGGTACTCGTCATTTTAAGCATTAATTTTACTACTTTTGTCGATGAAATACACCTTTTAAACCGAAACCAAATTAACGCGAATGGGATTTTTTGATTTCTTAACTGAAGAAATAGCTATCGACCTGGGCAC
>CAJQNH010000124.1 GCA_905479615.1 uncultured Eudoraea sp. | reverse complement strand
TGGGTACCTTTTACCCGTCTCCTCCTTAAACAATTCTCTAAGATCCTGTGCCATAACGTTTTTCTTTAAGTAATTCCTTTAAATGTCCTTTTCCTCTTAACAATCGAGTCCTGCTTGTGGTTTCTGTCAAATTCAATATTTCAGAGATCTCTCTATGATCATACCCCTCCATTAGGAAAAGCTGAACTACAAGCCGGTATTTCTCTGATAGTTGATTTATTGCTTCTTTTACCTCATCTATTGATATTCCATCCTCTACAGACCAGTCATCATCTTCAACGATATGTATATTATTCTCATTAAGTTCCTCAAAGCGTTCCTTTTTAGATTTGAGAAAGTCTATACTTTTATTGATTACAATTCGCTTTAACCATGCGCCAAATGTGACTTCACCTTTAAACTGATGTATCTTCTGAAACGCTTTAATAAAGGATTCCTGTAAAACGTCTTCAGCATCATCAGGATCGCTTATAAAGCGCTTTGCAACGTAATACATCCCATCACAATACTGCCTGTAAAGCTTTATTTGCGCTCTACGATCGTTGACTTTGCAACGCTCTACCAGATCTATTTGAAACATTTGGCCAGTTTCCAATTTTTGTATTAGTTGTTGTTATCTTAAAGACGAAAGAAAAAATTACATGTTGCAAAAAACAAGTATTTTTAAGAAATTTTAAATCGTCCGCCTTGCAACAAGTTACAATTAAAAACGAATTTATATCCTTGAGTGTCCTTGATTACGGAGCTATTATTCAAAAAATTCTATTTAAAGACCGGGAAGGAAATACGCTGAATTTAGCAGTGGGATTTGAGAATCCAGAAAATTATCTGGAAGATCAAATATCTCTGGGTGCCTGTGTTGGGCGCTTTGCGGGAAGGATATCAAACGGAGGCTTCAAACTTAAAGGTGATTCCTATAATTTATACGCTGATGATGGGGTACATCTGCATGGAGGAAAGAGTGGCTTTGGAAAAAAATACTGGGTTTTTGATACCATCGAATACAATAAAGATCCATTTATTAAATTGAGTTATCAAAGTCCTCATATGGAAGAGGGATATCCGGGAAATCTTAAGGCCAGCGTGACTTATAGACTGGTTGGTAATTCACTGCATATCGTTCATGAGGCAGTTACAGATAGAACTACGGTTATAAACTTAACCAACCATTCCTATTTTTGCCTGGACAATACCAGTGCGATTGATCACTATCAGCTCGAATTGCAATGTCCTGAAATATTGGAAACCCATGACAATTTGCTTCCGACAGGAAGGCGGATTTCTGTTGTGGATACTGATTATAATTTTCTTGCCAAAAAGGAAATCGCAAAAATACGGCTGGACACCCCTTATGTTGTTTCAAAAGATGCTAAAACAGTGGCTGAATTATATTCCCCGGTTTCAGGCATTCAGATGAAAGTTGAAAGCAATCAACCTGCAGTTGTTGTTTATACTCCGTTAGAGTTTGCAGCTATTTGTTTTGAAACCCAAAACTATCCTGATGCACCTAACATTCAATCATTTCCACCGGCGGTGCTTCATCCCGGAGAAACCTATTACAACCAGGCAATTTTTACTTTTGATTTAGTAACTTAGACAAACTAATCAGCACTTCAATAATATGAAAGTTTTAAAATGGATTTTGATCGTTTTGGCGGCATTGGCCTTACTTTTTTACTTTGTGGGAATGCCATATCTAAAAGAACAAACTAAGAAAAACAGTCCACAAAAGACCGTTGTTTACACTGAAAATGGCATGGACCTTACACTAAAATACAGTAGTCCTTTTAAAAAGGGAAGGGAAATTTTTGGTAAACTGGTTCCTTATGATACCATATGGCGAACCGGCGCCAATGAGCCTACTACTTTTACCACTAATTCTAAAATTTATATAATCGATAAAGAACTTCCAGCTGGCACCTATTCAGTTTGGAGCATCCCCGGTAAGGAAAATTGGCAGATAATCCTAAATAAAAATGTCCCTGAATGGGGGGTTACCCTAATAAGTGGTGGGAAAGAAACAACAAGGACCCCTGAAGAAGATATCTTAAATATTGAAGTGCCCGTTATTACTTTAGCGGAAACAGTTGAAAGTCTTACTATAGATTTTGAAGATGCCGGCCAATTGTACTTATACCTTGAATGGGATAAAACTAAGGTTAGGATACCTATTAACAACTAACATTGGGTACAGAAAAAAATATAGGTACTAAAGGAGTTCTCCAGGTAAAAAAGCATCGTAAAAAGAAGCTCTCTGTTGAGGAGCTTACACAAGGGGTATTTGATGGAGATAAGGCTATTTTAGCAAGGGCCATAACCATTGTGGAAAGCACAAGAAATGAAGATCTCAAGAAGGCCTATATCTTAATTGAGAATTGCCTCTTAAAAGAAATTAAAAGCATAAGAATTGGTATAACCGGAGTCCCTGGTGTTGGGAAGAGTTCTTTTATTGAAGTTTTAGGCACAACCCTTACAGGACTTGGCAAAAAAGTTGCTGTTTTAGCCGTAGATCCCACAAGTACCCGAAGTAAAGGAAGTATCCTTGGTGATAAAACGCGTATGCAGGAACTGGTTAAAGATCCTAATGCTTTTATTCGGCCATCTCCTTCGGGTGAATCTCTTGGTGGTGTAGCCCGTAAAACAAGGGAATCTGTCATCCTATGCGAAGCTGCGGGTTTTGATATAGTCTTAATAGAAACCGTTGGGGTTGGGCAAAGTGAAACTGCGGTACACAGTATGGTAGATTTCTTTTTGCTTTTAAAGTTAGCAGGCGCTGGAGATGAACTTCAGGGAATAAAAAGAGGGATTATGGAGATGGCGGATGCTATTGCTATCAATAAGGCTGACGGAGATAATTTAAAAAGAGCACAGCGGGCCAAAGTAGAATTTGAAAGAGCTTTGCAACTCTACCCGCCTAAAGAAAATGGATGGATTCCAAAGGTAAGTACTTGTTCGGCAATTAATAAAACGGGCATTATTGAAATTTGGGATATGATTCTACAGTTTTTGGACACCACGAAAGACCATGGATATTTTGAAGATAACAGGCGAAATCAGAATAAATACTGGCTCATGCAGACCATAGATGAACTTTTAAAGCAGCAATTTTACCGGACATCTTCGGTTAAAGAGCATCTGGAAACTATGTTACAGAAGGTTGCTGAAGATAAAATTTCCCCTTTTCGGGCTGCGGAAGTACTTATGGCAGCCTATAAGAAAGAACTTAAATAAAAAGTATAAATTTGTCCCAACATTTATCCACCAGAATGAAACCCGTTACTCTCTCTCTTTTATCTATTGTTATTCCAATCTATAATGAAGAAGAAAATGTAGAACTTCTTACATCTAAAATTAATGAGAGTCTGCAGGGTTATTTCTATCAAATTATATATGTGGATGATTTTTCCACAGACCTTAGCCGCAAAAAGGTGAAAGAGATGAAAGATCCCAACGTTCATCTCATTGCGTTAAAAAAGAACTATGGTCAAAGTTTGGCTTTGGCTGCAGGCATTGACTATGCCAAAGGAGAATATATTATTACCATGGATGGCGACCTGCAAAATGATCCTCAGGATATTCCTAAAATGTTGGAGTATGCAGTGAGCGGCGAATATGATGTTGTAACAGGAATCCGTCAAAAAAGAAAGGATTCATTGGTTAAGAAAATCCCATCCAAGATTGCTAATTTCTTAGTTAGGCGTGTAACCAAATTAGACATCAAAGACAACGGATGCGCTCTAAAGGTATTTACAAGGGATATTGCTAAAGATTTGAACCTTTATGGTGAAATGCATCGCTTTATCACCTTACTGGCACATTTAGAAGGCGCTCAGATAAAACAGGTACCTGTGCAACACCATGCGAGAAATGCCGGGGTATCCAAGTATGGATTGGAACGTGTTTTTAAAGTAGTTGCCGATATGATGTTACTTCTTTTTATAAGAAAATATTTCCAACGACCCATTCATTTATTTGGTATTCTAGGAGTATTGCTAATTATATTGGGAGTCTTTATTAATATCTATTTGCTTATCGTAAAAGTAGGTTTCGGACAGGATATAGGCACCAGGCCGCTGCTCATTTTTGGAATGATGTTCATATTAGCCGGGATTCAGCTATTTACCATAGGCATAGTTATGGAACTGCTAATTCGAACGTATTACGAATCTCAAAATAAAAGGCCCTACAGAATTAAAAGTATATCCATCGGTGGCCAATAATCGTAAAAAAGGGATTACTCTCCTTAAAATCCTTTTTAGCTTTGTTCTGCTGTATTTTGTTTTTACCAAAATTCAATTCAAAGAGGTTTGGGATATTCTTAAGGGAAGTAATTTAGGATACCTGTTTATAGCGCTCTTGTTTTTTATCCTATCCAAGGTTTTATCAGCCTTTCGCCTAAACCTGTATATTCATCAAATCAAGATATTTCTTACTCAACTAAGCAATTTAAAACTATACCTCCTTGGCATGTTTTATAACTTGTTTTTACCAGGTGGAATTGGGGGAGACGCCTATAAAGGGTATGTATTAAAGAAAAAATATGAGGTAAAGACTAAAAGCGTTGTATCTATTCTTGTTTTAGATCGGCTTAATGGACTTTTGCTAATCTTTGTGATCAGCTGTATACTCGCACTTTTTTTAGATGAAGGCCATTTACAGCCTTATAAACTCCTTTTTGGAATTGCTATTGGGCTTAGTATTCTTATTTTTTGGCTTTTTAATAAAAGGTTTTTTTCATTCGTATATCCTGTTTTCTGGAAATCTTTGGGGTATTCGGCATTGGTCCAACTAGCTCAATTGGTAAGTGTTTTGTTTATTTTACAGGCTTTAGATGCTCAAGGCGATAACATTGCCTATTTATTTATTTTCCTAATATCGTCTATTGTTTCTGTTTTACCATTGACAATAGGCGGAATAGGTAGCAGGGAAGTTGTTTTCTACTACGGAGCACTTTGGTTGGGATTAGCTGAGAATACCTCAGTTAGTATTAGCATGCTGTTTTTTCTAATAACCGCCACAGTTTCGCTTTTAGGAATTATTTACCATTTTAGAAAACCCGAATTGGAAGAGATACCAGCTTAAAATTTACTCGATCAGATGAATTAAATGCATGCTGTTTAGCACTTGCTCCCTGCTAGAAGGATTTAAAAACTTAGGTTGTAAACGTGTTATCCTGAATTGATCTGCAGTAAAATGCCTGTCCCAATGCACACCGGCTTCTTTTAGTTTTTTAAGATCGTCATTTGTACCATAAACCCATATAGTTCCAATATCAGGTAAATTTTCGACCTCAGTAATTTTAACGGGATGTTGGTTGTAAAAATCCAGGGCCCATGAAGGCCCGGCGGTAATTTTGTATATCTGATCAGCCGGAATGTCATTTTCAGCAACTATACCCGACATCGTAGAGCCTGCCTGATACTTTAATAAAGATGGATAAAAATGCAAATTCAAAACGGCATTTAGAAGAAGAGAACTGTATAGAGCTATAGTTATTAATCGAAGTCCATATTCCTGCTGCTTCAAACAGAAATATCCTATCAGTACAACAGCTGATAATAACAAAACATAGGCATACCAGCTTGAAATTTTAAATACAAAAAAACAAATCAGAATTGAGGTAATACACACTAAACTCAGAATAAAAGTTTGCAGTCCAAGAAATACTTTTATCTTTTTTACTTTTGAAGAATTGATTAAATCTTGCATAAAGGAAGCTGAAAGTACTGCGAACAAAGGAATCATTATATTTAAGTAGTGTGGTAATTTAAATTGCGCAAAACTTATTATTAAAAAAATTAATGTAATACCCCCTATTGTAAGAAACTCCAGACCCGAATCTCTCCTGAATCTGGTATTAAAAAATGCCTTGACCTTTGTCCAGTAAGAAGCAAGACCAAGTATTGTCCATGGAAGAAATACCCATAAAAAAGTATGGAAAAAGAAAAAATAATCACTACTGTTCTTTCCTACGCCTTCTCCACTTAATCGTTCAAAACTTTGCTCCCAGAGAATAAAGAGTATACCACTTCTGTGATTTTTGCCTCGGATTATTTTTTCCGGATGCAGATCAAATTGCAAGTAATAGGCATAAAGTATAGGTGAAATAGTTAATCCAAAAACGACCAATGCAACTAATACCTTCCAACTGAACAGCAATTTCCATTTATTGCTATACCCTAAATGGCAAAGTATTGGAAGACCTATAACTAATAGTGCAATTTGCCCTTTCGTTGAAAAAGCAATTCCGGCACCAAACGCACCCAGAAGTAAATGCTTCAGGGAATTTTTTTCTATATAAGCTGCCAGTTGCCAAATGGCAAAAGCGGTAAATCCGGTAAGAACAGCATCAGTTCGTACGTCAATATTAGACAGCATGATGGTTTGTGCTGTCATAAAAATAAGTGAGGCCATTTTACCTACTTCCTTGTTATACAATACCTTACCTAAGCCATAGCAGCTATAGGCGCCTAACAAAGTTGCTAAAATACCGGGGATTCTATAGGCCCAATCGTAAAGACCGAAAATTTTAAAAGAAATGGCTGCCAGCCAATAGTGCATATGAGGTTTATCTAAATACTCCTCGGGTCCTTTAAACAAATTTATAAAGTCATTTTCCTGTACCATTCGCATTGCCATGACAGCAAACTGAGCGGAATCATATTCAAAAAGTGTTACGAACATTCCCGTCAGATATACCAGGATAGTAAGCAAAAGAAAAAACCAATACTTCGTATTAGAGATCATATACGATATTTGTGAATTGCAAAGATATATAACTTAGCAAATAGCCAACCAAAGAGTGCTCCTACACCCATTCCCGTAATAATATCTAATGGAAAATGAACTCCGATATATATTCTACTATAAGAAACAAAAGCGGCCCAAACAATTAAAAAGATGCCAACATATTTATAGCTAGAGCTAAAAAGAATAGCAAAGAATACTGCCAGCGCAGAAGTATTGGCGGCATGTGCAGAAAAATAGCTGAATCTTCCTCCACAATAACTCTTGACAAGGCGCATTACTTCGCTAATATCAGGATCATAACAGGGGCGTAAACGTTGAACACCATATTTAAAAAAATTGGATAACTGATCCGTAACAGTAATCAATAAAACCACGCTGACTACCAGAAAAATCATCTTTTTAGCTCCATATTGCTTAAATGAAAGTATTAGCAAAAACAAATACAAGGGAATCGCACTCCACTTGTTGGTAAGAAACATCCAAAAACCATCCCATTCTGAACTTCCTAAGTTGTTCAGAAAAATGAACACTTCCTTGTCGAGCTGCACTAATTCTTCCAACATCTTAATCTTCGTATCTGCTTATTTCCCTATCATAAAATGCTGTAGCCGCTTCAATTAATTTTTCTGCTTCATCAGACAACTCTTTTTCATCTTCAGTAGTGAAATCCTCAAGCCATTCCACCTCGTCATTTTCAAGGTTTAAAATAAACCTTGGATATTCCGTGTGTACAACAAATATCGCAGTAGGGTAATCTGTATTATCACCAAGTAAAAATTTTGGAAATTGCATAGATCAATTTATTTTTTAATTTATCTGGTAACAAAATTTACCATTGATTTCCATAAACATAGAAATAAGTAAAGCTTCTAAGAATTTATAAGTTTTTTGGTCATTTTGTTAAATCGAATATACAACATAATTGCCGATGCTGTCAAGCCCGCCAGCAACCCTATCCATATGCCTGTACTCTTTAATTCTGTATGTAAACCCAGGTAATAGCATATAGGAAAGCCTATCAACCAATAAGCAATTAGAGTAATAAAAGTTGGGACTTTTACATCTTGTAAACCCCTTAAAGCACCAAGTATAACCACCTGAAAACCATCTGAAATCTGGAAAAATGCCGCTACTAAAAGTAATTGTGAGGCCAGAATAATTACTTCCATATTATCTGCCTGGTTTATTGGGTCGTTAACATCCAGGTAAATGGTAGGGAACCAATGCCGTCCTAAAAGGAAAAGTATGGCAAAGACAATCTCAATAATTAACGTAAGGAGAAAAATGGACTGGGCAATTCGTCTTAAATCTGTGAAATTTTTAAGCCCTTTCTGATTTCCAACACGTATCATTGCTGCAACCCCAAGTCCCATACCAAACATGAATGTCATACTGCTCAGATTTAATGCTATCTGATTGGCTGCCTGTGGATTTTTACCTAATACGCCACTCAGCCAGATTGCCGCAGTGAATATGGCTACCTCAAAAAACATTTGCAAAGCAGATGGGAAACCAAGATTTATGATCTTGTGAATTACCCTTTTTTCAATTTTTTTGAAATTAAATCCCGTAACATAATCGTGAAATTTTTTCTTCTTCTCCAATAAATACCAAAGCATTATCAGCATTATTATCCGTGCAGCAAGAGTGCCAATGGCAGCGCCAATAATCCCGAGCTTTGGAAAACCAAAAGCACCAAATATCAGCAGGTAATTCAACACAATATTAACTACATTAGCTGCAATAGTTGCATACATTGGATATTTGGTTTGAGACAAGCCTTCAGAAAATTGCTTATAAGCCTGAAACATAACCAGCGGAACTAAAGAAAAGGCCACTAAATCTAAATAAGGTATAGATAACTCTACCACCTCTGGGGGTTGGTCCATTAAATAAAGTAAAGGTTTCCCTAATTGAATAAGGCCAAAAAGAACTAATCCAAGTATGGTACAAAGCAGCAATCCGTGCTTTAATGCACTTTTTCCACCAGCCTTATTGCCAGCACCATCAGCCTCCGCAACCAATGGCGTAATTGCAGTTGAAAATCCTATCCCCAAAGACATTGCTATAAAGACAAAACTATTTCCCAAAGAAACGGCGGCCAATTCTGCAGTACCCAATTGCCCCACCATAATATTATCTGCAAAGGCAACAAAAGTATGCCCAAGCATTCCGAGTATAACAGGTACTGCTAGCCTAATATTATATCTGAATTCTTTGGTATATTGCTGCAACAAATCGGGCTGTTTTTTGAAGCAGCAAAGATAGGATTTAGGATTGGTTTAATTATAGTATTGTAGAACGTCTGATCTCCTTGTTTCAGGTATAAGGGACTCAAAATCGTGATAAGTAGAAATTTTTATGATTTTGCTCCCGGCAAAGCTTATATTTTCTTAGCCTCCTCCCAGTAGACATCCATCTCGGCAAGTGACATTTCCTTGAGAGTTTTTTTGTGCTCTTTGGCTTTACCTTCCAAATATTGAAAGCGTTTAATAAATTTCTTATTAGTTCTTTCCAGGGCATTTTCAGGGTTAATATCCAAAAATCTGGCATAATTCACAATGGAGAAAAGCACATCTCCAAATTCAGCTTCCAATTTATCTTTATTGCCGGCATTAACTTCTTCCTGCAATTATGACAATTCTTCTTTGACCTTTTCAAATACTTGCTCTGGTCGCTCCCAATCAAATCCAACACCAGCAACTTTTTCCTGAATTCTATTGGCTTTGACTAATGCGGGAAGGCTATTTGGAACCCCTTCAAGAACACTATTTTTACCCTCTTTTAGTTTAATATTTTCCCAATTCCTTTTTACATCTTCTTCGTTTGCAACAGAAACATCCCCATAGATATGTGGGTGCCGGTTAATCAGTTTATCACAAATAGAATTAGCCACATCGGCAATATCAAAGCTATTCGTTTCGGATCCTATTCTTGCATAAAAAACAATATGTAACAAAAGATCTCCAAGCTCATTTTTTACTTCCTTGAGATCGTTTTCGAGGATTGCATCACCCAATTCATAAGTCTCTTCAATGGTAAGGTGTCTTAGTGTTTGCAGTGTCTGTTTTTTATCCCATGGACATTGCTCCCGGAGCTCATCCATAATAGTAAGTAAGCGATCAAAGGCCTTAAGTTGTAATTCTCTTTTATTCATAGAATGGGTATTTGGGTAAAAATACAAATACCATTGATAAAGGTGTATGGAAAATTTAGACTAATTTAGAAGAATACAACTACCTTAATTAAAACCATAACATCATGTCATCCAGAAGAGATTTTATACTGCGATCTACAGTTTTTACAGCCGGATCATTACTTCTCCCTTCCTTTACTTATGCACCATTTAAAACACAACATTATGGAGTTCAATTGTATTCATTTCGCAATGAAATGGCTGAGGATGCAATTGCTACATTAAAACAAATTGCTTCTCTTGGCTTCAAGGAAATTGAAACGGCCAGAAGTCAGAAAGGCCACTACTACGGACTCGGCCCCGCGGAAATGAAATCTGTTTGTGATGACCTGGATATGAACCTAAAGAGCGGACACGTACATTTAGATGATAAGTGGCAGCGAACCATGGAAGAAGCAGTAGAATCCGGACAAGAGTATCTTATCTGCTCTTCAATGCCCAGTGAAGGACAGAATGTAGATAATTATAAAAAAGTGGCTGAAGAATTCAATAAGGCCGGTGAGGCATGTAAAAAATTGGGGCTTAAATTCGGTTATCACAATCATGAATAT